>JAOZNE010000417.1:0-1225 GCA_029933955.1 Phycisphaerae bacterium | reverse complement strand
CCAACGCCAACAGACCGCCGATGCCCAGCAAGCTCATCGTAGCAGGCTCGGGAACGATCTGCATACCGGTAAGCAGCCCATATCTGTTGCTGTGCCTCTTGTATGTACCGGTGATATTACCGCTGGCATCTGAAACAGCGGTGATCTTTACATACTGATTGCCCTCTGTCCAGCCGGTGCCGTCGGTTGCCGTAGGAGCACCTGTGGAAATGGCCATCTCTGTTGTAGAGCCAATCGTATAGTCCGTATCACCCCAGTTGTTTGCACCACCATTTAAACACATCGTGTACAGATAGATATCGTAGCTGGTGTTGGCGCTAAGACCGTTGATCCCGAAGTTTCCCACCCCAGTATGCTGGACATCGACAGCATCCCGCGTAAGGGCATTATTCCCGGAATAGGTCCCGTTAAAGCGCTCGGTGTGATTGCTCAGAGTTACACCGATCGTTGTCGACGAGCCATCCGAGGCCGTCAAGTTCGATATGGAATTACCCTCCATCGCGTTCCATGTGGTATTGCCAGCAGCATCTGGCGCGGCTGCCAAGCCAACATAGGTGGTTCCGCCGGTTGCCTGAATGTCCACATTCACTATTGCCGCCTGAGCCGTTGCTGCAACGAGCAGCGATACACACAACATTGCCAACATTTTACTTGCATACTTCATCTTGCACCTGTCTTCCTGCCCTCTATTGGGCAAAAAACAATTTGTCCGCCGGAACGTCCGGCGAGACTTCTCAACAACTTCTTACAATGCTTCTGGCTCTCAGGTTCGGATGCGTAAAACGGCCAACCTCCTTTCCTGCATCCTGGGCTGTGTCATCCGATTCTTCGATCCTTCGGCACTGCTTCAGTATTCGGTTTTCATATTCGGTTTCAATCAGCTGGGCCAGGCAGTGTTTATCGCCCATGCCCGATCTTGTAGAAGCTATTGTACAGGCACACCACTATTTTGTCAATGGACTATACGCGCAATTTATTATACTATACGCGCATTGTGATAAGACGGGAAAATAGTTGATTTGTTGGCTGACGGGTTGGCTGATTGGCTGGTTGGCTGGTTGGTTGGTTGGGTGATTGGCAGGCTGATTGGCTGGCTGATTGGCTGGTTGATTGATTGGCTGGTTGGCTGGCTGATTAGTTTTAGCTCCGTAGGAGCGGCATCTTTGTAGAAAAAAAAGACCGCCACGAATCAAGCTCCGTAGGAGCGACATCTTAAATTGCTCCA
>JAOZNE010000416.1:0-1227 GCA_029933955.1 Phycisphaerae bacterium | reverse complement strand
GCCCTTACCGGTCAAAATGCCGATACCGGTCAGACATGGGGAGCGTGGGGTTCCTATGCCTCGACCGATGTAGGCGCTGCTTATGGACGCACCGGAAAAGGGATCGGAGTGGCGAGCAATTGGAGCGACCGGCTCAACAAGATATCGCTTGGAACCACGCTTACCGGCGGTGTTACCGAAGATATCGTTGTATTGTCATTTGACGCCGAACGCGGCTATACCGGTGAATGGGGTGCGGCGACAAACACGCGTCAGGATGCAAGGCTTACAGATACGGTCAGCGGCAACTTTATAAAAGTCAGTTGGGGCGAGGCTGATGCGACTTCCGGCTGGCTGCATAAGATCGAGATTATGGGTCTTGGTCTTGACACCCAGCTTGATGCCTACAGAAGCGGTTGGTTGAACTTTGAGTTGAGTGTTAACCTCACTACAGGCCAAACGAACCTGACCTGGGACAATCTGGATAACAGCGATGGGGCAACCTATGACCTGGGTACTTTCGATACATCGGCTTATGCCTTTGCGCCTAATGAAGTGGGTGTCCATCAGCGCAGGGTCGCTGTTCCTACCATCGGGATGGATAATCTGATGGTCTCGACGGTTCCCGAGCCGGCGACGATGAGCTTGCTGGGCATCGGCGGGCTGTTGGCGTTGGTTCGTCGGCGACGGAAGTAAAGATTTATCTCTCGCAGAGTCGCAGAGAACGCAGAGGAAAGATAAATTAAAATCTTTTCTCTGCGGACTCAGCGGCTCTGCGAGATAGCTTTTTGCTTGTACTGTCTCACAATTTACATCCTTTCTGTCCGGCGGCGGGCGTCCACGAGACGCCCGTCGCTATTTTTACAGCCATCAGCAACCACGGCACAGGGCTATACTCCCCACATGTCATTCCCGCGCAGGCGGGAATGCAGTCTTTTTCTTTCTTCACACGGCCATCCCATAACACGACAGCTTGATTCGTGGCGGTCTTTTTTTTCTACAAAGATATCGCTCCTACAGAGCTGTCAGGCCATCGTGTTATGGGATGGCGGTGAAAACAAAAGAGCCTATTGCAAAACTATCCGGAAATGTAGCACAGTCGCCCTCGGCTGTGTTGAACTTGCCATATTTACAGTGTTTTTTACACAACCTTCCCAGCCGAGGGCGGCTAGGCTGCATTTTTGCAATTGGCCCTTCTGACTTCTATTTTATCAGCCTCATCCTGCCGGCGTTTGGTACGATGGGCCA
>JAOZNE010000163.1:0-4846 GCA_029933955.1 Phycisphaerae bacterium | reverse complement strand
AATCGGAAGCTGCCGGTCTAAAATTTCGTGAAAAGATTCTTCGCCGCAGGTATGGCAATTGAGATACCATAAACCAAGCCTGCATATTTTAAACACAAAATCTTTCCGGTTTTCATACTTATAATTCATGCTTGACCTCCGGCAAAGAACTTCTTCCGCCTTAACTGCTTTTGATCCACCTGAAATTGCTAATTTTGCTTCCATATTTCTTTTCCTCTAATTTTTTATTTGTTTTGCTAAATCCGCAACGATCTTTACCATTATGCAACATCTTATCACTAGGGTTACGCTGCGCTTACCCTAGCCTAATATGAATTGCACTTTCAGCACAAGAAAGCAGTACGATATTTTCGCCTCGCGGCGAGTGATTAGTTACAGCTGTACACTTTTTCCTGTTTTTCTGCTCTCATTTGCCGCTTCCAGAAAGCTGATAATTTCCAGGGTCTCTTTTAAATCTATTGGTGATTTTCCGGTGCGGAAAAACTCCACGATATGTGGCATCATCAGAGCGTAATAAGGTGGCTCACCTTTAGCTACACCATGCAATATACTGCTATCAGTAAAAACAGTACATCCAAAATCGTACATATCCTTGATTCGATGTCCATAAAGCGTTCCCACTCTACCATCATTCCAAATACCGGTGACCACATCCGAGGTTTCAGTATGGCGTACAACTACCTCACGACATCCGCGTCCCATTTTTGAAAACAGTACTTCAGCACTGTGTATTCCATACCAAAAGAGTCCTGGAAAGTCTTCCAGAATAGCCATCGGGCCAAAAGCCTCACAGCCCATGACCTTCTGGTTTTCAGCAAGTTCCGCAACACCGCTGGAATAACGAATTGATGAACAAGAGTATACCGGAGAATTGTATTTTTCCGACAGCTCCAGAATTTTAACAGCATCAGATTTGCTGGTGGCAAAAGGTTTGTCAATAAAAACCGGCTTGCCGAATTTTGCTATTTTTTCAAACTGCTCAAGATGCTGACGACCATCAACACTTTCAAGCAAAATACCATCAACATTTTCAGCCGCCTCTTCTATCGTATTAACAATCGGAATATTGTACTTGTCTTTCATTTCCGCCGTAATATTCTCAACTCTGTCTTTGCTCATAGAAAAAGCATCACTGCCTCCGGGATAAGCAACAACTATTTGCGATCCTTTAACGTGATGTGGATTACTTTCATTGTTGAGTAAATCAGCAAAAGCTCCGCAATGTGATGTGTCCAGCCCGATCATTCCGATTTTGTGCGTATTATCAATAAAATTTCTCCTGACTTGTCTAGTATTTTTCCACTTCCACTCCTGCGAAAGCCCAAAATCTAAAATATACATACATCAACTGTTGGGTGGTGTCAATGGTGAGTTCGTTCCCGGCGGTGTCACGGATTACGTGCAATCCGTTGGTGTTTTGTGTGAATTGGAATTTCGGGGTTTTGTTTTCATGGTTCATTACTTGCTTTCCTTTCCGGCTTGGTAGGATTTTTCGAGGGCTTCTTTGATGCTCCAGACGGCGTGTTCGTGGAAGTCGTGGGTATCCCACTTGCGGGTTTCCAGCGTTTCCAGGGATAGGACATCTTTGGCGATTTCGAGAAGCTTTGCATCGCGTTTCTTATCTGCTTTCGTATTTGCGTTTGTCATGGTAACGCCTTTCAATTCAACGGCTTACGTTCGTTTTCTATGACCCATTAAGCCATCGTTTTCGCAAGTCGCCAAGTCAATTAAGTCATTATTTCGTAATCACTTACATCTTTATTTGGCCGTCTGGTTCGGTGGCGAAATTGGCGGAATTGTCGTCCATGGCAGGTGGATTTCGGCGACTTGGCCGACCTCAGTGTCGGTTATTGCGGTGACGGCCACGTAGCATTCGGCGGTCTGGGAGTAGTTGGTCTGATATTCGCCTTGGCCATCGAAATAGTTGACTGTGATGTCGGGCTGGCCGGTGGTATCGACGGGCGTTGTGTCGCTTAGCCAGACGGCGAAGCTCATGTCGGCTGGCGCGTACTCGGCGGATATGTTCCACTTCAAAATCGGCTGGAAGTTCAACGGCGAGATCTCTCGGCGCAGGTTCTGGATGACAGGCAGGCCGGTGATTTCGGTTCCGCCGTTACCGACCTTGAGCGTTAGTAGCTTGCGGCAGTGGCAGTCTTGCCAGAACAGATCGCTTGGGCGAACTTCGATTTCATAAACGCCGTCAGCCAGCGGGATGTTTTCGAGTTTCTTCTCTGGTGCGTCGGTTGGGATGAAGCCGAGGTGTTCGGTTTGTTCTGTGGCGGTGTTCCGGGCGATGATCCGCCAGCCGGATTTGGTGTAGGCGTTGTTGTTGTCGGGGTTCGATTCGTTTTGCGAGTGGCGGATCGCGTTTGCATCCCGACGTTTTCCATGAACGGTTACGAGAAAAATAAGTAGAAAAGAAAAAGACAGCACCTATTTGTTTTTGTGTCTTTTTTCGCCTTTCGCGTATTTCGTAGTTTCTTTTTGCTTTTTTACTGACTCCTGCTTTCCTGCTACTTCAAGCCTGCGATGTCGGCGAACTCGTTTTTCAGGGCTGGGTAGAGGCGTCCATTATCAACGTCTTTGTGCCGGACGTTCCGATGTCGAGGCCCAGATAATACACCATAGCACAAAACCTTCTTAAAGCGGGTGTCATATTGTCATGGTTGCGGTGTTTGCAACCTCGATATCGTCCAACGTGGTTGCAAACACCGTAACCACGGCACCGGGCCAATTGCAAAATGTAGCCTGGCCGCCCCCGGCTGGGAAGGTCGTATGAAAGACACTGGGAATATAGCAAGTTCAACGCAGTTCTTGATGATTTTAGTAATGGGCCCTCGAGGATTCGAACCTCGGACCAATGGATTATGAGTCCACTGCTCTAACCGCTGAGCTAAGGGCCCTAATGCTTCTAAAACAAAGGGTTACGCATTTTGCCAGCCTTTGTCTCGACATTCACCAAGTCATCCCGCAAAACCGCGGTGTCTCGATGCGTTGGCATGTCGTCCAGCCAGCAAACCCCGAGCATAGCTGCAAATGAGATTACTGTCAAGGCCATCTACAACCATTATTTCACTTTTCAACCATAACAATTTGGTGTAACCATTCACACAAAAATAAGAACCACGGATAAACACAGAAAAAGAACAGATTCCCGTCTGCGCGGGAATGACAAAGAAAATTACCGAGAAAGAACGCACCGGGGTATCGAACAAGCGAGAAAAACGGGAACTGTCGTGTGTGAGATTTTTTCATGGCCTTTCGTAACTATTATTTTGCACAGATTTTAACCGTGTTTTACAGCATAAGGTTTATTTCGGATTTCAGATTTCGGATTTCGGATTGTTTCACGGACCAGCTCAATCTGAAATCCAAAATCCGAAATTGCCCGGGATAACCAACCAGTTTTATACCCGCACACGATGCTCAACGGTAAGACCAGGGTTTAATTTCGCGCATGGCGTCCGGGCTATGTGTCTTTTTCTTTTCCTTCCGTTTATCGTTTTGGCTATAATGCAACCTTGGGTTTTCCACAGACGAAAGGATTTAACATGCGAATAATTATTACGACAATTTTGGTATGCGCGGTGGTGGGCCTGTCGGCGGGCCTGGGCGTCGCAGCTGATGCCCCAACCAAGCTTGCCGCTCCCAAGACGTTGGTCAGTTTCAATATTCCCGCTGACGGGCAGGTTATCGTGCTGCCGGTAACTTTTGGCGGCGGCAAGGAATATCAGTTCCTGCTGGACACAGGCTCAGCGTACAACACGTTTGACACGTCGTTCGAAGCCCAGCTGGGCAAGCCTCGCCAGTCGATGAAAACTCTCGGCAACGACGGGAAGGAGCATGTCGTTCATGTCTATTACTCGCCCGACGCCAGGCTTGGGCCTTTGAGTTTTCGCCAGGGTGGCCCTGTGCTGTGCGTCGACCTGACGGAGCTTCGCGAGGTCACAGGCCTGGATATCAGGGGCGTTATCGGCATGGGATTTTTGCGACATTATGTCCTGCAGATAGACTGTCCTGCCGGGAAACTCAAGCTGATGAAGCCTGGCGACGAGGCCAGGACGCCCGGGGACTGGGGCCAGGCTGTGGACATGCGACGGGCGGTGCAAGGCTCGCCGTTGGTGCTGGGCAGACTATATGGCAAATACGGAGCGATGTTTCTTATAGACACAGGCTATCTGGATTCCGCGGGACTTTCGGGCAAACTTTTCGACCTGCTGAACAAGGACAAACTTTTCACCGTGGTAATTCAAACGCCCGTGGAAACGCTCCGGGGCAAGAGCGTCGGCACCGCAGCAAGGGTGGACAAATTCGCTCTGGGCAAGCGGAATTACTCCGGGCTGATCTTTAACAGGTCTGCGGGGGGCAATATGCTGGGGATGGGCTTCGTCCGCAGGCAAAAACTGACGATGGATTTCCCGAACCTCAAAGCCTATCTCGACGCACCTGCCAGGAGCGTGGACCAGAACGACATGAGTGGCTTGCACCTGCTGCAAAAGAAGGAAGGCTTGGCTGTGCACTCCGTCGACGAAAACTCCCAAGCCAGCTTGGCGGGCATAAAGGCTGGCGACATCCTCAGCCAAATAAACACCCAGCCCGTCAGCAAACTTTCACTCTGGAAAGTAAGACAAATGCTCCGAGCCAAGGACGGGCAAAAAGTGGAAATAATATTCCAGCGAGATAAAAAATTCTTCAAAACCTCATTCGCGTTGAAAAAGAGGATTTAGGGAAGTAGGCAAATAGGGATTAGGCAATAGGCAAAAAACAGTCCACGGATTACACGGATTGAAAAAGGTTACATTTTTTTTGATAAAAAAAAATCCGTGTAATCCGTGGACTGCTGTTG
>JAOZNE010000162.1:0-4846 GCA_029933955.1 Phycisphaerae bacterium | reverse complement strand
CAAAAAATGGTTGGCTGGTTGACTGGCGGTTGTATAATCATTGGCTTGATGAAATCGCAACCTACAACAACGAGCGGCGGGCCTGGCTTGGTTCGGGCGTTTCCCCTGGCGATGATGTCCAACGCCTTTTCCGCTGTAACCTGGGCGGTGTTACTCGTCGTCGGAGGCTTGGTGGCCGCTTTGCTGGTCGCGGGGTTTTCGCTGCCGTCCGGCTGGGGGATAGCAGCCTGGCTGACGGCGGGCGTTGTCGCCTTGGCTCTGACCGCAGCGGGGGTCATCGTCCACTCATACGCCAGGCCTCGGAGTTTCAATGTTTCCGCGGAGGGGTTGGAGATAGTTTGGCCAGCTCGCACGAGGAAGCTCCCGTGGGGAGCGTTTGTGGAAATATGCGAGATAGACCGCATCTCGCTTGGCCCGATGACCCGTCGGTTTGGCCTGGGTATTTTGCTCGGGCAGTTTGGCTGGTTCCACTCGATGTACATGGGCAATATCGACAGCTACATTACCCGGCGCGACGGGCTGGTGCTGATAAAACTCCGCAATCGCAGGCCCTTGTTGCTAAGCCCGCAGGCCCCTGGCGAGTTTCTCCAAGCCGTCCGGGCTGCGATTAGCGAGGTCGAAAAAACCGAAAAGGCCGCAAAATAATGTCGGATAAAGAGACAAAATCCCCGTCTGGCCCGGCTGGTTATTCGCCGCCTTTGCTTCGGCCTGGCGGTTGGCTGGGCTGGTGCGCGCTGGTTCTGATGAACTTGTTCCTGCTGGGCGCAGCGGGGCTGTTCTGGCAGTATCTGCACTCCGGGCGGTGGTTCGATTTTTCAGCCCGGGCATTTGGGCGGGACCTCACCACGCCGCTTGGCACGGTGCTGCTGGGGCCTTTGGATATATTTTCGTATCCGTGGATGATCCTGATAGCCGGGCTGGCTTTGGCGGTTTTGATCGTCATACCCCTGGCGACGGCGGTGATGTACCAGCTGCTGCTGTCGCTGGTTTTCGTAGCTGTCGTCGCGGTGGTCGCCCACAGCCCAATGCTCGCCCTGGCCCTGGCTGCGGGCTGCCTGGTCGCCGGGCGAACGAAACTTCGGCGGGACTATCCCATGGTCGCGCTGCTGCTTGGGCTGGTGCCGGTGTGTCTGTTTTTATATCTCCTGGCCTACCCGGGAATAGACGCCACAATGCTCCTGCCCCTGCAGCGATGGATTCTCGCCCTGCCGTTTTTCCTGGCGATACTTTTGGCTATAATGGCTGGCGGAGTAGCGGTTATCCTGGCCACGGCTGGGCGCCTCCGTTCCGGCGTTATTTGGCCCGGCGCTGGTATTATCATCCTGGCCTCGGCGGGGCTGTTCTACTGGCAAATCGGCCCAGCTGAGCTGCACTACGCTATTCTCACCAAAACCGTCTCGCCGGGCGACGCTATTTTCGCGCCCGTGCCGCGCGAGGCATGGATAAAAATCCACGGCGAGGGGCTGGGCGAGCAAGCTCTCACGCTACGGATAAATGACGACCTCGAAGCTCGGCGGGCCAGGTTGGCTAGTCATTGCGAGGAGTTTTTGCGACAATATCCCAAAAGTCCCCGCGCGCCTTCGGTAGCCTGGCTGCGGGCGCAGTGCGAAAGTCTTCAGCTCGACGCGCGCGGCCTGGATAGCGGACTGATAAGTTACACCGCTGCGTTCGTGCAGCGAAAATCGACGGACGCGTGGGAAAGCCTGCTCGAAAAATATCCGACATCCCGCCCCGCTGCCCTGGCGAGATGGCATCTGGGCGTGCTCCAGTTGCGGCTCGCTGCCAGTGGGCCTGGCCCGTCCGCTCTGGCCTGGGCCAAGCTGGCAAGGGGCACTTTGCGTCAGGCCCAGCAGGAATTGCGGGAGGTCGTAGCGGACCTTCGCGACGAAGACACCGCTGCCGGCGGCGCGGTGTTTGGCAGGTCTGCCTTGTTGCCGGGCAAGCAGAATTACGAAAACGCGCTGTTCGCTGTGGAGTGTTTGAACTGGACTATTGACCGCAATGATGTGCTTACCGACGCCCGCTGTGCCCAGGCCCTGGCCAGGCTGACCGGAGCCAATCCGTATCGACATCAATACGACGCGGAGATAAAAGCCCTGGCAACAGCTCCGGACTACGCTCAGACCAAGATGGCGGACAACCTGCAAATAGCCCAGGCCAAGTTGCATCGCAATGTTTACGACCGGGCTGAGGCTCTCAAAGCTATCGCCGCCGACCAGCGGACGGACGCAGCTATCGAAGCGTTTTACGAACTTGGAAGAATCTCGATGCAGACAGCCAGTGCGCGGGTAATCAGGCTGTTGCTGAATCGCCCGGAAGAGTATTTCAAAATCGTAATCGCTGCGCCGCGGAACCCCTGGCAAGGCCGGGCTGCGGAAAATTTACTTTGGCTGGGGTCGACCGCCCCGGCGGAGCAAAAGCCTTGACCGGGCCGGGGGATATCCTGACCAAGGTGCCGGGCGGGGCGCATCGCAGGGCCAGGGTGTTGGTAGCCTCAGCCTCGGTAGGTGCGGGACACAACGCCGTAGCCGAGGCTCTCTGCCAGGGCCTGGCCGGGTTTGCCCCAGAGGTGGAAGTTAAATGCGTCGATGTGCTGGACTATACATCCAGGCTGTTTCGCGCGAAATACGCAGCAGGCTATTCTCTGGCTGTTACCA
This sequence comes from Phycisphaerae bacterium, assembly GCA_029933955.1. GTDB lineage: Bacteria > Planctomycetota > Phycisphaerae > SM23-33 > SM23-33 > B1-G9. The sequence goes on along the minus strand of JAOZNE010000162.1, from coordinate 2,189 downwards.
AGTTCCCGCGAGTATATGGCCTGTGTTACGCGTGGAAAAACCGCTGGGCCGGGCCGAGCCTGACTGGCAGTGAGCGTCGCAGGCTTGCAGCTGATACTCGAAGCCTGCGAAATTTCACAGCCTTCGTCCGCCAATTCCAACCCGACCTGGTAGTCCACACACATCTGCTGGCTGGGCCTGTGCTGGCGGCCCTTGGCGAGGCTGGGGGTATTTTCTCGCCGCAGTGGGTCGCGGTTACCGATATTCTGCCGCATCGATGGTGGTATAGTCCGGGCATTGGCCGATGGTTCGTTCCGCAACAGCCGACCCAAACGGTGCTGCAAAATTGGGGCGTCCCGGCGTCTCGGATAACTCTCAGTGGCATGGCCATCCAGGCCAAGTGGCACGAGCCGCTCCCGCCCCGGGCCCAGCTGCTGGCGGAGCTTCGCCTGCCGACGGATAAGAAAATCGTGCTGCTCTCCGGCGGGGCGATGTTCACATGCGGGCCTATCGTTGAGATCGCCCGCAGCCTGGCCCGGGCCAGGGGCGATGTATGCGTGGTAGCCCTGGCTGGTCGCAGCAAAAAACTGTTGGGCAAGCTGGCCAGGCTGGCCGAGTCGCGGGCTGGTAAAATTGTGCCGGTCGGGTTCACGGACAACCTGCACAAATACGCCGCCATCGCTTCGCTAGTGATAACCAAAGCAGGCGGAGCGACCACCGCTGAGTGCCTCGCCCGCCCCGCAGCGATGGTGCTGCTGAAACCCGTCCCAGGCCAGGAGCAAGACAACGCGGAGTTCTTCGCCAACCGGGGAGCCGCCGCCATTGTCCGCAACGACAATTACCAAGCCCGCCACGGCGTCGTCGACATCGTGCAAAAACTGCTAGCCGATCCGGCCAAGCTGAAAAAAATCCGCCACGCCGCAGCCAACCTCTACCGCCCAGGCCGAGAAACCATTACCCAAGCCATCGCCGAACATCTCCGCGAAAAACCATAAAAACCCACGAAAACCCGCGAAACCCTCCACGCGTGAAACAGTTCAACTTTTGTTAGCCTGGGCTATGTACTAATCCACTACTAATATCTACTAAATTAGTACTTGCGCGTGGCGGTGGGGGGGCAAATTGGCGTGGTGGCGGTGTTTATTCCAAATTGGCGTGGCGGGCTTTGAAGGTTTCGGCGTCTATTTTCAGTCTGCCGGATATCACGTTGAAAACCGCGTCGAGGCATAGGCTTGTGGCGTGCTCGAACACCGCTGCCCGCGTTACGATATCCTCAGCGATGGCTGGGACGATAACGACGTCGTCGCCAAGCCTGGCCAGGGGAGATTCGCCCACGCTGCTGATAATGACGACTCTGGCACCTAGCTCCTTGGCTCGGCGGACGAGATACTCGGTGTACCCCGTGGCGCCCGTGCAACTGATAGCCACCAGCAGGTCGCCCTCACCCGCAGCGGGTGTGATGGTCTCGCCGGTAACATAGGCTGTCAGCCCCGCGTGCATCAGCCTCATGCCGAACATCCGCGCGACCAGCCCGCTTCGGCCCGCGCCGGTAAGGAACGTCCGCTGATAGCTCGGCAGCATGTCGGTGAGTTTCAGGAAACTGTCCCAGTCGATCCGCTCCATCACAGCCTGGATGCGGCGGTACAAATCCTGCCCCGCTACCTTCACCGCGTCGCGGTCTGCTCTACCTGACAGTGGCATGTCCCAGGCCTTTCTTTTCCCAGCGTTGCAGATTCACTACCTTGGCAAGCGTGCTGTTCGTGTCGCGGATTTCCGCTCGGATACGGTTCTCCGCTTCCAGCACGCCCGCAGCTCGATTGGCCATCTCCACAGCCTTCGTGGCGGGGAGCACCATCACGCCGTCGTCGTCGGCAACTATCCAGTCGCCGGGGCAAATATGCTGCCCCGCGATGTCTATTGGCACATTGATTTCGCCCAGGCCGTGCGGGTTGCCAGCGTGGCTGGTGATGTGTTTCGTCCAGACCGCCAGGTGCAGTTTGCGAATCTCGGCGGTGTCTCGCACAGCTCCGTTTACCACCAGCCCAGCCAGGCCCTTGTTCTTCGCGCTCTCGCTGGCAAGTTCGCCCCACAGCGCGGGTGGCTGGCCCGCCGCGTCGATAACGATAACATCGCCGGGCTTGGCAACATCGATAGCCTCGACGGGTTTGGCCCAGTCGCCGGGGAAAGTTTTGACGGTAACAGCCGGGCCT
>JAOZNE010000415.1:0-1238 GCA_029933955.1 Phycisphaerae bacterium | reverse complement strand
TAGTCCGAAGCCTCGCCGGTAATATAGGCTTCGTCAACGCCGTTAGCTCGCATCGCCCGCCATTTGTAATGGTCGCCAGCGAGCCAAACCTGCGAGATATTTTCCCACCGCGCGTCAGCGGATATCTCTGCCGGCGAGAGATGGCAGTGATAATCGACAATAGGCCTGGCCTGGGCATGGTCATGGTAAAGTCGCCTCGCCCACTCGCCGCCCAACAGAAAATCTTCATTTATAAATTCGCTTTTATCCATAGCCTTCTATTCTCAATATGGTCATTTTTTTACGCAAACTTAAGCTCAATCATCTGATGACACTCTAACTTAGGTAGTACGAATTCGACACAGCCATTTTTTTGCTCAAAGTCCAACTTCTCACCAGCTGGCACGCAAGTTATAGTTTTAACCTGCTGGGGAATTTTCACGGAAACCTTTATATCCTGCAATGGCAGGAGTTCATCGATTACTTCCACGCTCTGTGTCTTGCCGGAAACAGTCCCGCCGGAAAGCTCCATAGGCCCGCCTCGATTAACCGTGTTGGCGTATAACAGATGCAACACAAGACGGTTTTCTTCCGGTTGATTCATCAGCGAAACCCTGCCGGTTGATGGCAGAGAGACTTCCACAGCCGGCTCGCCGAGCAGCGAACGAATCGCATTGATCGCGTATTCCTTATAGGCTACCGCACCGAGGCCTCGATAAATCGAGAAGACCGGATGGGCTAAGTACATGATGTTACCGTTCCGCACGCCGCAGTCATAGCCCGATGGTTCCGTCCGCGGCGGAGCATGTTGATGGCTACAAAAATGCTTGTATGTTCGATTAAAATACGGATCGTACACATCGCCGAGCGATTGGCCCGACGTAACTTTTATCCGCTGGCCAGATAGATACATCACCAACGGCGAGTCGACGAAAGTCGGGCGGAGTTCCTCGCTTGGCAGAATATAGTCAGGCTGGTATTCGCTCGAGCCATGCCATGTCGCGCCGATATCAAACAGCAGTCCGCTGCCGTCGAGGGCTAGGCCACTTTTGCCGGTCAATAAAAGTTTCCCGCCGTCTGCGAGATATTCGTCGATTTTAACTTTTAGCTGTTCATTGATATTTATATCATCTGGTAGCACAAGAACCTTGTACTTGCTGAAATCCATCTCGGCATCGAGAACGTCAAAAAGGAAATGTCCCTCCAGCAGAACGCGTCCCGCTCCGGTATCGCCAGCGACGTCTTCCAGTGATCCGTGC
>JAOZNE010000414.1:0-1242 GCA_029933955.1 Phycisphaerae bacterium | reverse complement strand
CGCATATCAGCGACCACTCGCTACGGCAGGCTTCAAATCCTCGCCGCATAAACTTATCAATACCACGAGCATCTTTAATCTGGCCAAACACCGGTTCGACCGTTTGGCCTCCAAGTTTGTAAAGTCCTCGGCCTCGGTCCGTCTGAAGTTTTTGCTCCATCAACTCTGTGGCCAACAAATCTTTCGGCGGTGGCCATGCGGATATGGCGATGCACACCGAAGGCGTGGAAGTGGCGATGGAGGTGCATTCGGCTTGGGGAACATTCCAATAGCCGGTTGATGATGCTTTGAAGCGAGGTTATCGCATAGGTATTTGCGCCAACTCCGACGGCCACAAGACTCGTCCCGGCGCGAGCCATCCCGGCGCGAGTACATTTGGATCGCTTGGCGGTTTGACCTGCGTGCTGGCAAAGAAGCTCGACAGGAAGAATATACACGATGCGATGAAAAAAACGCCATTTCTACGCTACAACAGGAAACCGTCCTCTGCTGGATGTCTCCGTCGCAATCTCTGATGGCCGAAAAGCTATAATGGGCGATGTTATTGATGTTCAAGCCGGCCAGGCGACGCTTGTCGTTCGCGTTACCGGCACCGACGCCATTGACAATATCGAAGTGCGTAATGGTCTGAACACAATTAAAACCATTCGTCCTTACAAAAAGAAGACCTTGGTTCGAGGATCAAGGTTGTGTGGTCAGGCGCTGAAGTTAGAGGCCGCGACAGGATGACTCTCTGGAATGGTCAGCTTAAAGTTGTCGGTAATAAAATAAGATGGTTCACACCAATAAACTTCTGGAATCCCCAGCAGCCCCTTGAACAGGTCGGCAGGAATCAGTTGCATTGGAAGTCTATAACCACCGGTGGGGTAACAGGGGCGATAATTGAACTTGAAAAACCCGCTGCCGGGACACTGGAGATAAACACCTTGCAGAAGAATTGCAAGTGCAATGTGAAATCCATCGGTCTGTCGCCAAAGACCTGCAAGGCCGGCGGACTCAATAAACAGATACAGATTTATCGTCTGCCGGCAAAAACCAAGGCCTCAGCTCAATTTGAGTTCACCGTTCCGCTGTCGAAATTACAGCCCGGCGACAACCCCATTTACATCCGCCTGACGCAGGAAGATGGTCATATGGCATGGTCCAGCCCGATCTATCTGGTCACCTCCTGATGCTGCTGTAATAAACTAAGTATGCCGGAGGGATGGCAAGGAAGCTTTCTATCTCTCTGGCAGGTGGTTT
>JAOZNE010000413.1:0-1244 GCA_029933955.1 Phycisphaerae bacterium | reverse complement strand
AATATAATACTCCCCAAAAGCTGGGCGCTGTTTTAAGTTAGTTTAAGATGGATTTGTTGCCTGAGTCGATGATGTATTCAGGAGACAAATACATGAAGAACAAACGAAGGAATTACAGTGCTGCATTTAAGGCCAAGGTGGCGTTGGCTGCTGCTAAGGGCGAGAAGACTGTTGCAGAATTGGCTAGCGTGTTTGAGGTTCATCCGACTCAGATAGCCCAATGGAAAAAACGGCTACTTGAATCGACCACGGACATTTTTTCCCAAAAGCGGCAACGGGAGAAAGTGAATCGGGATGAGTTGACATCAGAGTTGTACCGGCAGATCGGCCAGCTCAAGGTTGAACTTGACTGGCTTAAAAAAAAATCTGGACTTGACACTTAATCAGAAACGCAAGGCGATTGAGCCGAAGCATAAGCGAATACCGATTTGCCGGCAATGCGAGTTACTTGGTCTTAGCCGCGCCAGCCTGTATTACAAATCATGTAGAGACACAACATACAACGAACAGCTGATGCGAATTATCGATGAGCAATATGTAAAGACTCCGTTTTACGGAGTAGAAAAAACGACAAGATGGTTACGGCGAAAAAAGCATTGTGTGAATCCAAAACGGATCAGGCGGCTTATGCGTCAAATGGGTTTAGAGGCTGTATATCCAAGGCGAAAACGAAATATGAGTATGCCGAACATGCAACATAAAATCTATCCATACCTACTCGACAACGTAAAAGCAACGCGGCCTGACCAGGTGTGGTCGACAGATATAACGTATGTGAGAATGTACCGCGGCTGGGTGTATCTTGTGGCGATAATGGACTGGTTCAGCCGCTACGTATTGAGCTGGGAAGTGTCGATAACATTGGAAGCAGATTTTTGCGTCTCGGCACTGAATCGTGCGTTGGCGAGCGGTCGGCAGCCTGAGATTTTCAACACCGATCAGGGCAGCCAGTTTACCAGCTATGATTTTACGAGTGTGCTGCATGAACATGGCATTGCGATAAGTATGGACGGCAAGGGCCGGGCGTTTGATAATATATTTTCGGAACGGCTGTGGCGGACGGTGAAGGTTGAAGAAGTTTATATGCGCGACTATCAAACGGTAGCCGAGGCGGTTTATTACCTTGGCCGGTATTTTGAGTTTTACAATAACGAACGGTTGCACCAGGCTTTGGATTACAATACCCCAGCCGAGGTGTATGGCGTAGCAGTTGGCCCTCCGGTCGCCCTACGGGCTCCCTCCGT
>JAOZNE010000014.1:0-17392 GCA_029933955.1 Phycisphaerae bacterium | reverse complement strand
CCCAAGTTTGTAGGAGGGCGGATTCAACTCTCAAGTGCGACACATGAGTGGAATATAAATGGTGAGCGGGTAGAATACCCCTTGTCAATTATCCAAACACTCACAGGAGCATTTGATGGGACACAACTACAGCCAACTCACCGAAGATGAGCGTAACCAATTATACGCCCTACGACAAGCAAAATTACCAATGACAAAAATCGCACGACAACTAGGCCGTCCTCGATCCACGCTCTACAGAGAGATCGATCGCAACACCGGGCAGCGCGGATACAGGCCTCGCCAGGCACAGCAATTTGCCAGGCAACGCCGGGTCGACAAAACCAGGCCAATCAAGATGGCTGCCAAAACCATCGCATACATCGAGGCAAAACTTCGACAGCAATGGTCGCCGGAGCAAATCGCGGGCTACATGAAAACCGACCGCAAAGGCCCCGGCCTGACCGTGAGCCACGAGACAATTTACCGGTACATCTGGGATGACAAGCGGGCTGGCGGCACCTGGTACACACAGTTGCGGCAGGGGCACAAGAAGCGTCGCAAGCGGCGTGGCAGCAAGGATCTGCGCGGTAAAATAAGGGGTCGCGTGGATATTGACCAGCGGCCAAAGGTGGTCGAGTCGCGGTCACGCATCGGCGACTGGGAAGCCGACCTGGTCTGCGGCGTCGGTGCCTCGGGCTACCTGGTTACGCTCGTCGAACGCCTTAGCCGACGCGTGCTGATAGGCTACACAGCCACGAAATTCGCCGACCAGGTTACCGCCGAAATCCTGCGGCTACTTAGAGGCGAAGTCGTCGAAACGGTGACGTTCGATAACGGCAAGGAGTTCGCAGGCCACGAAAAAATCGCTGCGGAACTCAGCTGCAAATGCTACTTCGCCAAGCCATATCATAGCTGGGAACGCGGAGCGAATGAAAATACCAATGGCTTGATTCGGCAGTATTTTCCGAAGAAAATGTCGTTTGCAGCAATCACCGCCGAGCATGTTGTTTTTGTTGAGAGCCAACTAAACACCCGCCCGCGAAAATGCCTGGGCTTCAGACCGCCCGATATTGTATACTTTAGCCGCGCGGCGTAACGGACTCATGTGTCGCACTTGGGAGTTGAATCCGCCGATAAATAAAATGGAGATGTAAAATGAAAAAAAACAAAAATGGTTTTTGTGTGTGGTTTGACCGCCTTGATCTAATTCAGCAATAAAACTTATGGAAACAGCTTTTAACTAGCCCCGCTTGTGGCGGTCGTGCCGACCATAAAGGTTAACAGTATAAAACAGGTTAAATAATGGAAAAGAATAATAAGAATTGGTTAGAGGACTGTCTGGACGGAATAGAGAAAACACGTGTGGCGGTATTCGGCGACTTTTGTCTGGATGCGTATTGGCTGATGTCTGATGACGACAGCGAAGTATCGGTTGAGACCGGGTTGCCGGTGAGGCGGGTTATAAAACAGGAATACAGCCTGGGAGGAGCGGCAAACATTGTTGACAATCTCGTGGCGCTGGGTGTTAAGGAAATTGTTCCGGTGGGTCTGATTGGAGATGACCTGTATGGCGGGCTTATGCAGAAGATGTTTCAGGAGCTTGGGGTTGACGCCGGAAGTCTGCTGAGTTGTCAGGCTGACTGGCAGACGTTTGTTTTCGGCAAACCATGTGTAGATGACAGCGAACAGAGCCGCATTGATTTTGGCGGCTTTAATGTGCTTGCGTCCGCATCTTGCGAGGCTTTGGCAAAGGAACTGGATTCTGTTGCGGCTGAAGTTGATATTGTCATCTTAAACCAGCAGGTTGTGGCGGGGGTCTCGACGCCGGAAATGATCGAGCGGATAAACGCGGTGATTGCCCGTCATCCGGGCTGTCGCTTTATTGTCGATTCGCGGCATCGAGCTGAGCTTTACAAGGGGGCCATGCTGAAGATAAATGCTCATGAGGCTGCCCGTGTTATAGGTAACCCCAGAGAACTGGATGAGAGGATTACGGCTGACCAGGCTCGTGAGTACGGCACAACACTTTATAAACGAACATCCTGTCCGGTATTTATTACGCGCGGCGAGAATGGCATCGTTATGGTTGATCAGGACGGGTTGCAGGAGATACCCGGCATTCAGGTTATCGAGCGTATAGATCCGGTTGGCGCAGGGGATACCACTGTGTCCGCTCTGGGTGCCGTGCTCGGCAGCGGAGGCGATACATTTTCGGCGGCAAAACTTGCCAACATAGCCGCCTCCGTGACGGTTCGTAAGATTCAGACCACCGGTACAGCCAGTCCCGACGAAATTCGTCATATGGGTCCGAACCCGGATTATGTCTATCTGCCGGAGCTGGCCGACGATCCGCGCCACGCCAAATATCTCGACGGCAGCGAAATCGAGTTTGTTCGGATGTTGCCGGATGAACTGAATATTCGCCATGCGATCTTCGACCATGATGGCACGATATCGACACTGCGTCAGGGGTGGGAGCATATCATGGAGCCGATGATGGTTCGCGCGATTCTTGGAGAAAAATATGAAGATGCCGATGAGGTTCTTTATCACAAGGTAGTGGATACATCACGCCGCTTTATTGACAAAACCACCGGCATCCAGACATTGGTGCAGATGCAGGGCGTGATTGAGCTGGTTCGGCAATTCGGCTGTGTGCCGGAGGATAAAATTCTCGATATGTACGGGTATAAGGCTATTTATAACGATGCCTTGTTGGAGATGGTAGATAAACGGGTAGAAAAACTTAAGCGCGGCGAGCTGGATTCACGGGATTTCCAGATTAAAAACGCTCTGCCGCTATTGGAGAAACTTCATTCCAGGGGCGTGAAACTATATCTTGCCAGCGGCACGGATGAAGTAGACGTCATCGCCGAGGCTAAGGCGTTGGGTTATGCGAATCTGTTTGAAGGCGGAATATTCGGAGCTACTGGTGATATTAAAGTCGAAGCCAAGCGTGTGGTTTTGGAGCGGATTATTCGCGAGAACAATCTAAGTGGCTCGGAGTTTGTTACGTTTGGCGACGGGCCTGTAGAGATGCGCGAATGCCACAAACGCGGCGGTATATCAGTAGGCATCGCCAGCGACGAGGTACAACGGTTCGGCTTGAACCTATCCAAACGAACCCGCCTGATCCGCGCCGGAGCGGACTTGATAGTTCCTGACTTTAGCCAACTCGACAAGTTGCTGAAAGCAATCAACCTGGCTGGATAAATAATTTATTGAACATTAAAATTGCAGGGATTAACTATGTTGCCTAGAGAAAGAATAATCAATAACATCAATTTCAGATCAACTGACATGCTTCCGTTGCGTATATACGCTGCTGACGGAGGCCTGTACGAGCATGGGCAGAAACTTGTCGATCTTATTAAAGAGTGCGGGCATGACTTTGGCGATTTCAAAGATTTAACTTTGCCCAAGCCCCCGCCGCAGGAGGATTTCGATTCCGATGGCAGTTATCATGCAATTAAGGTTGACGAGTGGGGCACGAAATGGGAGTACCGTATCTTTGGCATTTGGGGCCATCCGATAGGCTGGCCTCTCGAAGACATGGGGAACCTGGACAATTATAAAATACCGACATCGCCAGCTATGAGCAGTGCCGAGTTCGATAAGGCCAAGAGCCAGGCTGACCTCCATAAGCAGCAGTACTACTTGCTGGGAGAAGGTGGCGGCATTTTCGAAAAGATGCATTCGTTGCGGCGCTTTGAAGATGTGTTGATGGATGTTACGCTTGATACGCCGGAAATCAACAAGCTTGCAGACATGATTATGGAAGGCGTAGCAGAGCGAGTCAGCCATTCGCTGGCGTTGGATGTTGATGGGGTTGCCTTTGGGGATGACTTTGGAACTGAAACTTCATTGTTGCTGTCGCCGGGTGTCTGGCGGAAATTTTTCAGGCCCAGATACAAAGCGCTTATGGAGCCGGTTACCAAGGCTGGTAAAAAAGTGTTTATGCATTGCTGCGGGCAGGTGTCGGATTTGCTGGAAGATTTTAGGGATGTCGGTATTGACGTCATCTGGCCTCAGTTGCCGGTCTACGATCTGCCGGAGTTGGCGAGGCGTTGTCGCGACATAGGCCTGGCCTTGGAGCTGCACCCAGATCGTGGAAGCCTGATGCAACGCGGCACGCCGGGGGATGTCAGAGCCTACGTGCATAATCTGGTAGACACATTCGATCCGCTCTCGGGTGGCTCGTGGCTGTACATCGAAATTGACCCCGGCTTCCCCTGGGAAAATGTCCAAGCCCTCTTCGAAACGGCGATGGAATTAAGAGCATAGAGCCTGGCCTGCCATGCGACGATTTTCATCGATGTTCGCAACACATTAGCCAACGCCAACAAAACTTGGCCTGGGCAAGTCCCAGCCGACGGGGAACAGAGAACTGCCGCACCGAAAAAAAACCTGCCAGAAAATCAGATCGCTCACGTTCTAATCTCGCAGTTGAAAAAAGCGGGACAAGTGGTTGCAATAAGTGTAAACTTGAAATAAGTAACCCGATAAATAAATTTTAAGGTAGAGCATGGCATTGATTTACGAAGCTGACAATTTTCTGGTAGAAGCGGTGGGCAAACCTCATATTGATAGGGATGATGGCGGGCATGTCATCATTTATCCAAAAGTTAAAGTTCGCGATAGGCAGCAGTTATCCACAGAACTTGCTGTTGAGTTAATGATGCTCACTATTATTGTCGGTCAGGCAATGCGTGAGGTAATGAATAGACATGGAGTCGATATTGCAAGGATAAATTATCAAGACAATGGCAATTGGGGTGTTTTCAGTCCAGAGGGGCCATATTTACATATTCACCTGTATGGTAGAGCCAAGAGTGCCAGAATCCAGAAGTATGGACATGCCTGTGTGTTTCCACACATAGAAGAAAATCCGGAGTATTATGAGCATTCAAAACCGCTTAACAAAAACGATATTGATGTTATGAAAACAGAAATTAAAAGATTACATCAAAACTTGATTGATGAGCATCCGGATAGTTTCATTGCGCTGATGAATATACCGTACTAACCCGGAGACGAAAATATAGAAGAGGAAACTTTTACTATGAACAATCTGACAAATAAATATGGCTCATTTCAGGAAGGCGCAAAGCGATTGCAAGCGGCGACCAGCGGTGTTCCTGACCGTATCCCGGTCTATGCCGCGATGCATGATTTTGCAAGGCATGAATTCAAGCTCAGCTCAAAGGATTTCTATTTCGAGCCGGATGTCTTTGTGCCTGCTGTTTTGGACACTCATCTGAAGTACGGCATTGATGCAGCGACAATCGGTTATGACACATACAACATTGAAGCTGGCGCACTGGGGCAGGAGATAGCCTTCAATGAAGATTCTGTCCCTTCGGCGAAGGCGCCGATAATCAATACCCCCGATGACTTGAAAAAGATAAAGACCCCGGATTTCAGTTCTGATGGTAGGTTCCCGTTTGTAAATGGTATAAATACATTGTTTCAGGAGCTGACAGGTCTGGCGCCTGTTATAAAATATTGCGCGCCGTTCAGTCTGGCAGCGAATCTGCGTGGCATTGAAAATCTGATTATGGACATGTGTACCAATCCTGACTTTGCCAGCGAACTTTTAACAACTTTAACTGAGGATGTTATCGCGCCGTGGATATGTTATCAGCAAAAGCTGTTTCCTGATGCGAAATCAATATGCGGCGCCGACGCCTACGCTTCGCCGCCGATTCTCAGCCCATCGTTTTTAGTCGAGTGGGCTTTGCCGTATATCGTAAGGCTTAGAGAGTTGTGCGGCGAAGGTGTTTATGTGCCGAACTGGGTTGGAGATAGTTGCTTTGATGATCCGGAAGAAATGTTCAGTTATAAATTACAGGCGTGTCCCAAATTTCTGGAGGGGCAGGACCCTGATGTGGAAAAAATAGGGCCGGAGAAATACAAAGAGTATGCCGAGAAACATAATGTGCCTCTGGTATTGGGAATCGGTTCAAAGTTTCTCGCTCAAGCCAGCCGAAAAGAAGTAGTTGACCGGGTGCAAAATTATATTGATATTGGTGGCAGAGGCGGGCGTTTTGTCCTGTATTTATGCGGACTGACGAAAACAACACCGCCTGAAAATATAAGAGCGGTTATCAAAACAATTACAGAGTATTCATCCGAAAGATGAAACAAAGACAGGAAAACAAACCATGCTAATTGATATACATACGCATTGTCATTTGCAGCGGGCGTCTGACATCGTCCGGCAGTCGAATAAAGAGACCTGGCCTACGCCCGAACAGTTGATACAGATGATGGATAATAACGGTATCGACAAGTCGGTCATTCTGGGGTGCGTAAGCCCCGAATGGCGATGGACTCTTGTTATTCCTGAAGAGATTCTTGAAATATGCAGTCAGTATCCGGACAGGCTTATCCCTTTCTGCAATTTCGATCCCCGTTATCTGACAAACGATACCACGGCGGACTTTATGCCATTGCTGAAAACCTACAAGAAACTTGGATGCAAAGGCGTTGGCGAATATTTCCCGAACATTCCGTTTGACGACCCTTTGAATATAAACTTTTTCCGGCAGGTGGAGAGTATAGGTTTGCCCCTTATTTTTCATATTGCTCCGGAAATTGGAGGACACTACGGCGTGTACGACGAGCCGGGCCTGCCCCGCCTGGAAAAAGTGCTTCAGGCTTGCCCAGACCTTGTATTACTCGCGCATTCAGCGGCATTTTGGTCGGAAATCAGCGCAAATATGACGGGCGAGGAACGCAATGGCTATCCGCATGGGAAAGTAGTTCCAGGCAGAGTTGTGGAGCTGATGCAAAAATATCCGAATCTCCACGGAGATCTGTCGGCTGGCAGTGGCTTTAATGCGATTAGCCGCGATCCTGAATTTGGATACCAATTTCTGGAGGAGTTTCAGAACAGACTTTATTTCGGAACAGATATTTGCAATAATCTCCAGGAAACGCCGATAGTCGGATACTTCAGAAAACTGAAAGAAGAGAAACTGATTTCAACCGAGGCGTATGAAAAAATAACATGGAAAAATGCCGCGGAGTTATTGGATATTTCAACATAGAAGGAAATGGTAGATGAAAGCTCTGGTTAAAACTAAGCCGCGGGAAGGCTTGTGGCTTGAAGACGTGCCGGTTCCCGAGATTGGCATAAATGATGTGCTGATAAAAATACTCCAGACGAGCGTTTGCGGTACGGATGTTCATATCTGGAACTGGGACGAATGGGCACAGAAAACCATTCCCGTTCCCATGACGGTGGGGCATGAATTCGTCGGTGCTATCGAGGAGATCGGTTCCAATGTCTACGGCTATAAGAAGGGCGATTTGGTTAGCGGCGAGGGTCATATTGTCTGTGGCCGATGTCGCAACTGCCTGGCAGGCCGGCGACATTTGTGCGCACATACAAAGGGAGTGGGTGTAAATCGGGACGGAGCCTTTGCTGAATATCTAGCCATTCCGGTCAGCAATGTCTGGCCTGCGGATAAAAATATTCCGCTTGAAGTTCTAAGTTGTTTCGACCCGCTGGGCAATGCTACTCATACCGCGCTGTCGTTTGATCTGCTCGGCGAGGATATACTTATTACCGGGGCCGGGCCGATAGGCATTATGGCGACGGCTATCGCAAGGCACTGCAAGGCTCGATATATTGTTGTTACGGACGTCAATCCGTATCGGCTGGAATTGGCGAAAAAAATGGGCGCGACGCTGGCGATAGATGTACGAGAAAAGTCTATCGCTGATGCTCAAAAAACTCTCGGCATGATCGAAGGCTTCGACGTTGGCATGGAGATGTCCGGCAACCCGCGGGCCTTTCGGGATATGCTTGCCAATATGTGTCACGGCGGCAAAATTGCCATGCTGGGTATCTTGCCAAAATCCGAAATAGACTGGGACACGATTGTGTTCAACAGCCTGACGATTAAAGGTATCTATGGCAGGGAGATGTACGAAACATGGTACAAGATGACTATGATGATACAGTGCGGGCTGGACATTACGCCTGTTATTACGCATCAATTTCATTATACCGAGTTTGAAAAGGCCTTTGAAATAATGAGGTCTGGTAATTCCGGAAAAGTAATTTTAGACTGGTCAAAAAAGTAAGGATTTTCGACATGTTCAAAAATTTCAAAAAACATATAGAAGCCCAGCTGGATGAAATTCGTAGCGGCGGACTTTATAAAGACGAGAGAATTATTGCCTCGCCTCAGGATGCGAAAATTAAAGTAGCCGGCGGCGAGGAAGTCCTCAATTTTTGCGCTAATAATTATCTTGGCCTGGCGAATGACTCTCGTTTGATCGCCGCTGCGAAGGAAAGCTATGACAAGTGGGGCTTTGGTTTAAGTTCGGTAAGGTTTATCTGCGGTACGCAGCAATTGCACAAGCAGCTTGAAGATAAGCTTTCAGAGTTTCTGGGCAGCGAAGATACTATTTTATATAGTTCATGTTTCGATGCTAACGGCGGACTGTTTGAAACGTTGCTCGGCCCGGAAGATGCCGTCATAAGCGACGAGCTTAATCACGCCAGTATTATCGATGGGATTCGACTTTGCAAAGCCAAGCGGTTCCGCTTCAAGAATTCTGATATGACTGATCTGGAGGCAAAGCTGATTGAATCGCAGGGTTGCACTAAGCGTTTGATAGCTACAGACGGTGTTTTTTCGATGGACGGCACTATTGCTCGTTTGGATAAGATATGCGACTTGGCGGATAAATACGATGCCGCTGTGATGGTTGACGATTCCCACGCTATAGGTTTTATTGGCAAGCAAGGCCGAGGTACGCACGAGTATCGTGGCGTTATCGACAGGGTGGATATATTGACGGGCACCTTCGGCAAGGCCTTGGGCGGCGCTTCGGGCGGTTATACCTCGGGCCGAAAAGAGATAGTCGAACTTCTTCGTCAGAGAAGCAGGCCTTACTTGTTTTCAAACACACTCGCCCCAGCTGTGGCGGCGGCAACATTGAAAGTATTGGAGATTATTTCGCAAACGACGGAACTTAGAGATAAGCTGGAGGACAACACCCGCTATTTCCGCGAGAAAATAAAGCAGGCTGGTTTTGATATTCCCGACGGCGACCATCCGATCGTTCCGATTATGCTCGGAGACGCAGCCTTGGCAACGAAGATGGCTGCTCGGCTGTTGGCTGAGGGAGTGTATGTTGTCGGGTTCAGTTACCCGGTGGTTCCAAAGGGCAAGGCAAGAATACGCGTGCAAATTTCCGCAGCTCATAGCAAGGAAAACCTGGATTTTGCCGTCCGGAAATTCAAGGCTGTGAAGAGCGAATTAAGTTAGACGCAGCCCGCATGAGTAAAATGGAAAAATTGCAAAAACAATGGAAATACAAATGCCTTCTCAAAAATATGATCCAATTGAAGTTTTGATCAAACATACTCTTGATGTTCGAGATGAGCGAATCCCGGCTGAGGTGATGACGAAAGCACGGGAACTGTTTCAGGACACATTGGCTTGTATTCTGGCGGGCTCCACATCGCAGGGAATTAAACCGCTGTTCGAGACGCTCCAACTTTGGGGAGGCAATAAACAGGCTACGATATTGGGTTTTTCTGAGCAGACAAGTGTTCCGTTTGCAGCAATGGTAAACTCGGCGATGGGACATGCCAGAGATTTTGACGACACGCATGACAAGGCTCTCAACCATGGCTGCGTTACGTTGGTGCCAGCGATTTTGGCGTTGGCGGAGTTTCTTTCTTCGCCGACAAATGCGGAAAAATATAAGCAGCCTGATATTCCATTTAGGAAAATCAGCGGCAGGGAGTTCATCGCGTCTCTGGCGGTTGGCCTGGATGTGGCAAACAGGATGGGAACCGCTTTCATCGCGTACTTGCATACGGGCTGGCTTCCAACGACATTATGGGGTGCGTTCGGATGTGTCGCAGCGGGGGCTCGTCTTTTGCAAATGGATGTTAAGCAGACGCGGGATGCTTTTGGCTTGGCATATTCTCAGGTGCACGGCAATAGACAGGCGCTGGTTGACGGAGCGATGGCAAAACGAATGCAGCCTGGTTTTAGCGCCTTTGCAGGCGTGCAATCTTTGTTCATGGCCTTGAATGGTATTAGCGGTGCGAGGAATATTTTGCAGGGAGTTTTCGGCATATCGGAGCT
This sequence comes from Phycisphaerae bacterium, assembly GCA_029933955.1. Classification (GTDB taxonomy): domain Bacteria; phylum Planctomycetota; class Phycisphaerae; order SM23-33; family SM23-33; genus B1-G9. Next base: position 7,292 of record JAOZNE010000014.1, on the reverse strand, counting down.
TTATGCAGGCTCGAATATCGATATCGAGTGTATTACAAATAATATTGGAACCAGCTTTGAAACTTCAAATATCAGTATCAAACCCTATCCAAGTTGCCGCTGCACTCATGCGGTAATTGATGCGGCACTGAAGATAAAAAACGAACACGAATTTGGAGTTTCAGATATTGTCAGCGGCGAGATATCACTTCCACCGGCATCTATGGGGCAGGTGGGCAATCGGTTCAGACTTCGTGAAAACCCGACGGTAGATGCGCAGTTCAGCGCTCAGTACACCGCTGCTCTAAGTTTAATTAAAGGCAAGCCGGCGCTGAGAGATTTCGAGCCGGAAGCAGTGTCTTCTGCAGAGGATGTAATCGCCCTGGCTGGGCTTTTTAAAACGGTTGAATTCCGGCAGGATACGCGGGAGATGACTCCGATTGAAATGAAAGTAGAACTCGCCGACGGTAGGGTATTAAAAGCTTGTATAGTAGACTCTATTGGCAGTCCAGCCAATCCAATGTCTCAGGAAGACACCCTGTTTAAGTTTAACGACTGCCTGGGCTATTGTGTGAAACAATATACTCCGACACAAAAAGAGGCCCTGCTCAAAATGACCGGAAACCTATTGGGTGTTGACGATATTGCTAAACTGTTTAATTGTTTATAAGTTTTACTTTGTCGTTTGCAAAGTTCGAGGTGGAATTTTTTGCATTTAATTTTACCACAATTCTATATTCATTAGTTCGTCGGCAAATATTATTTTACCATTATATATTTTAGCGACATCTCCAATTGCTCTTTCGCGAGAACCAGGTTTTAATGCCCAGCTACCTGTGTGCGTTAGAATTAGTTTTTTGATGCCAGTCCGTAGGTCATGCCCAGCACTTATTTGTAAAAGTTAAAGCCAGGTGGTATTGACTACTAACCCGCCAACGGTTGCGGGACATGGCAAATAAGTGCTGGGGATTACTGATTACTTTTTTTGTTGTTGCGTGAATTCGTCTCGGACTACTTCGACGTCTGGTAGGGCTTTGATGAAGGATTGGCCATACGATTTTGTCGCTATTCGATGGTCGAGCACGACGACGAATCCGGTGTCGTTTGTCGAGCGGATGAGTCTGCCGAAGCCCTGCTTGAAAAGTATCACAGCCTGGGGCAGCTGAAATTCGCCGAACGGATTGCCGCCCGTTTTGCGGATAGCTTCGATGCGGGCTTCGGTAATCGGCGCGTCGGGCACGGCGAAGGGGAGCTTGGTGATGATGACATTCCGCAACGCCTCCCCGGCCACATCCACGCCCTGCCAAAAACTCATCGTCCCCATCAGCACGCATCGCTCCTGGCTGCCGAACCGCTCGAGCATGGCGGTGCGTTGAAGTTTGCGGCCCTGGATAAGCAGCTCGTAATCGTGCTCGTCGCACCACGGGCCGATGCTGTCGCCCAGGGCGTCGAGCATGGCGTAGCTGGTCGCCAGCACGAAACATCGGCCTTGCGATTTGTCGATGTAATGACATATCGCGCCGCCCGCAGCTGGGGCGAAATCTCTGAGAATGTTCGGATTTCCCAGCTGCGACTCGATATAAAGTTTCGCCTGTTTTCGATAGTTGAACGGGCTGGCGAGGAGAATCTCGTGGCCATCCGCCAGGCCCAGCCTTTTGCGGATATATTCAAATCCGTGCTCCTGTCCCCGGGCTGTAGCCAGGGTCGCGCTGGTCAGCACGACCGAGCTGACGCTGTCGAACAATGCCTCGCGGAGAATCGGCGCGACATTTATCGGCGAGGAACTTAGCGTAACGATAGGCTGACTCGGCCCGCGCCGGCCGGGCCGACGGCCGGGCCTGCTCGGCGTGAATGTCGAGAACCAGTAGACATGCTCCTCCTCCCCCTGCGCGATAAGCCCAGCCAGGGTATCCGCCGCTTCGATGAGTCGAATCTCGATCCCCGCCAGTTCGAATTTCTGATCCTCGTTTTCGATTTTGCTCCGCAGTTGTCGCAGCTGTCCCGCCACCGACCGCAAGGCTGGCGAGATGGTGTCCGGCAGGATATTGGCCTGGCGAATCCGCCCGTTATTGGCCACGGCTGGGGGGCCTAGGCTTCGCAACGCGTCGAAAAAATCTCCGCTAGCTCCACCTGCCCGCTGGACGGATTCGATAGCTTCGGAGGTACCTATCATCGCCAGCAAGCCTCTGCCCGTATTTTCGTCGAACAAATCCCGCAGTATCCGGGCGATGTGCGAGCTGGAAACGCTCCTGCCGAAATGATCGCTCGCGACCGATTCGACCGTGTGGGCTTCGTCCAGCACCGCGTAATCGTAATCGCCCAGCAGCTTGGCTTCGCTGCCTTTCATTGCAAGGTCGGCGAAGAACATCGAATGGTTCACGACCGCTATGTCCGCTCCCAACAGCCGACGCCGGGCTGCGGTCAGATGGCATCGCGAGCGATACTCGCACTTGCCCCCGCGACATGTGCCAGGCTCGGAGCACACTCGGCTCCACACAAACGAATCCAGCTCGAAGTCTATCTCCTGCAGCTCGCCCCCGGCGGTGTCCATCGCCCAGTCAGCCAATTCGTCCAGCTGAACCTGCTGGGCCTCCGAGCCGAAGATTTTGTCCCGCCCCTTCACAGCCAGGGCCATTCTGCGGAAGCACAGGTAGTTTCGCCTGCCCTTGCCGAGTTCCGCGGAGAACTCCACCGGCAGCACCTTGGCGAGGAATGGCAGGTCTTTGTTGATGAGCTGTTCCTGCAGGGCGATGGTGTATGTGCTGATGACGACGCGGCGTTTGTCTTGGCCCGTAACGGCTTGGAGAATGGCGGGGATAAGATACGCGAAACTCTTGCCCACGCCCGTGCCAGCCTCAGCCAGGATGTGCTGATTCTCCGTCAGGGCAGAGGCGACCGCCCGGGCCATGTCCAACTGCTCGGGCCTGTGTTCGTAGTTCGGCAGGTGCGAGGCAATCAAGCCCTCCGGCGCGAGTACATCGTCGATAGTCAAACTCGTTTGGGACAAAGTCGCAAAACCTTCCGTGTGAAGTTATCAGTTATCAGTAATCAGTAACAGCAAAAGAAGCAAAAACAGAAAATGACTAATGACGAAAAAATGACCAAGGCCCAAAGACCCAATGACCATTGAATGACCAAGGCCCAAACACCGCAACCACGGCACCCGACCAATCAACCAATCAACCAGTCAACTAATCAACTAACCAGTTAGCCAGCTCAAACTGTGTTAGTCGGGCATTTTTATGGGGCTGGTTGGCAGGGTGGTTGGCCTGGTGTTGACGGCGCTTGGATGTTCGAAATGGCTTACGAATTTCCGCATGAAATGAAACGCCATGCCCGCGGTGCAGATTCCGATGACCACCGCCAGGATGGTGCACAAGCTTCGGCCTCGCATCATGGCGTCGTGCATCGAGTCGGAAATTCTGTCCTTGGCCAGGGTCAGCATCGCCAGCATGACCGCCCCGACGGTAATCCAAATGCTGACCGAGTGGATGCCCATGTAGATAAACTCGCCGCGTGGAACTTCCGTGCCGGAGTCCAGAAAATATCGCAGCTCGGCTCCGCTGGGCGTCTCGGTTTTCACCACATGCCCGCGGACGGACTCCCCGCCGATGACGCCGAGATACACTATCGTGTAAGCCAGGAAGTTGGCCATGCCGATAACGATAACCCAAATGCAGACTTTCGTACGTATATCCATTGCAATAGTTCCTTGCCAAATACTCGTAAACCCGCAGCCCGAAGTATACCTTTTAACAGGGAATAGGCAATAGGCAAGTCGGCCGTCCACGGATTACACGGATTTTTTTGAAGAGGATTACACTGATTTTTTTATCAAAAGAAAATCTGTGAAACCGAAGGTTCGCTAAATCCTTTTTCAATCCGCGAAATCTGTGGACTATGATGGGCATATAGGAAATGTCGAGCGATGTGCTTGGCCTGCCCGCTTAGCCACTTGGAGTGAATCTCTTGCCAAACAGCCCGCCAGCGAATATGCTGTTGCCCTTGGTCGAGGATTGATGCTCGGCTTGGTTCTGGAACGAGGCAGTCTGAAAGGATTTTTGCGAGATGATACGACTTTACTGGAAGAACGCCACGGCCAAGGTTGTGGGAGACGAACATGGTATCACGCCGGCTGACCTGGCTGCGGTGGAAGGCAAACTTGCCCAGGCCCACGCGGCGGTCGTTGGGCAGTGTCGCACCGGTCAGCTGGGCTATGCAGCTCTGCCGACAAACGTGGACTACAAAACCTCCGTCAAAAAACTCGTCGATAAGTTCAAGGGCAACACGACGGACATGGTCGTCCTGGGCATCGGCGGCAGCGCGCTGGGCAATATCGCCCTGCAGCAGGCGCTCAACCCCGTAACATACAACCTGCTGACCGAAAAACAACGCGGCGGGCCTCGGCTGTTCGTGCTGGACAATGTAGACCCGAGCCTCGTGGGCGACACGCTGAAAAGTCTCGGACGTCGCCTGCCGACCACGCTGATAAATGTCATCAGCAAGTCCGGCGAGACGGCGGAGACGGCAAGCCAATTTATGATAGTCCGCGAGATGCTGCGCAAAAAACTGGGCGAACATTATGCCCAGCGTATCGTCGCGACCACCGACGCCCACAGCGGCACGATGCACGAAATCGCAGCGGCTGAGGGTATCGACATGCTGCCCGTGCCCGGCGACGTCGGCGGACGGTTCAGTGTGCTCTCGCCGGTGGGGCTTTTCTCCGCAGCGATGTGCGGCATCGATATCGACGAGCTGTTGGCGGGGGCGGACTCGTGCAGGCAAGTCGTCGAGGTGATGGACCTCATGCAAAACCCAGCCGCCGTGCTTGCGGCGGCGAAGTATATTATGTTCACCGAGAAGAACAAGCCCATGCATGTTATGATGCCATACTCGAATCGCCTGTATATGCTGGCGGACTGGTATCGACAGCTATGGGCCGAGAGCCTCGGCAAGCGGGTCGACCGCGACGGGCGGGAGATTTTCACAGGCCCAACGCCGATAAAAGCTTTGGGCACGACCGACCAGCACAGCCAGGTGCAGCTGTACCGCGAGGGGCCTAACGATAAGTTTACCGTTTTTGTCGATGTCAAAAAACACCCGCGCGACGTGCGAGTGCCGGACAGCTTCGAGCAGATACCAGGCCTGACCTATCTCCGCAAACAGAAACTCTCCAAGCTCCTGGCTGCGGAAAAGGTAGCTACCGAATACGCCATGGCCCAGTCAGCCAGGCCTAGCGTTACGATAACTTTCCCGGAAATAAACGCCCGGCATGTCGGGCAGTTCCTGTTTCTGTACGAGTTCGCCACCAGCATCATGGGCGAGATGTTGAACATAAACGCCTACGATCAGCCTGCTGTGGAACTGGGCAAAAAAGCGACCTTCGCCCTGATGGGCCGAGCGGGCTACGAGGAAATGGCCCGGGAAATGAAGTCGTTCCAACGGGTCGACAAAAAATACCTGGCTTGAGAGCAGGAGACAAAAAAACAGGATTCAGAAGACAGAAGTCAGGACTCAGAATGGCACCCGGCTTCTATTACATCTCATGGAACATAACTGGTGCCTGTTTTGCTGTTTGCCTGATCAGAGTCCACAGATTTCACCGATTAAAAGTGATTCCACGGATTTTCTTGTGAAAAAATCCCTGTAATCTCCTTAAAAAATCCGTGTAATCCGTGGACTCCTACTTGCCTATTCCCTATTTATCTTGCTCTGCCTGCTCTGTCTGTTCGGCTGGGGCGGGTTGGAGGATGGCTAGGATTTTTGTTTTGATTTCCTCAGCCAGGTCCTGGTTATCGATGATGAACTTCTTGGAGTTTTCCCTGCCTTGTCCCAGGCGGATGTCGCCGTAGCTGAACCAAGCTCCCTGTTTGGCGACGATGTCATGCTCCACCGCCAGGTCCAGCAGGTCGCCCTCGTAGCTGATGCCGCTGTCGAACATAATATCGAACTCGGTCTTCTGGAACGGCGGAGCTACCTTGTTCTTAACAATCCTCGTGCGGACGCGATTGCCCACCGGCTCGTCGCCATTTTTAATAGTCGTAACCCGGCGGATGTCGATGCGGACGGAGCTGTAAAATTTCAACGCATTGCCCCCCGGCGTCGTCTCCGGATTGCCAAACATCACGCCGATCTTCATACGAATCTGATTGATGAAAATCACGCAGGTCTTGCTCTTGGAAATCGCCCCCACGAGTTTCCGCATTGCTTGGCTCATCAGCCTGGCCTGGAGGCCCACGTGCGTGTCGCCCATCTCGCCATCGATTTCCGCGCGCGGAATAAGGGCAGCTACCGAGTCCACCACCACCACATCCACGGAATTGGATCGCACGAGCATCTCGCATATCTCCAGAGCCTGCTCGCCCGTGTCAGGCTGAGATACCAGCAGGTGTTCCAGGTTCACGCCGAGCTTCCTCGCCCAGGTGGGGTCCATCGCGTGCTCAGCGTCGATAAACGCAGCCACGCCGTCAGCCTTTTGCGCACTGGCGATAATGTGCAGCGCCAGGGTCGTCTTGCCGGAACCCTCCGGGCCGTACAGCTCGCAGATTCGCCCGCGGGGCACGCCCCTGCCACCCAGGGCCAGGTCTAAACTCAGGGCCCCCGTGCTGATGCCCGGCACGGCATGAATCGTATCCGGCGAGAGCGTCATTATGCTGCCGACGCCATAATTTTTCTCGATTTGTTTGAGGGCTGCGTCAAGAGCACCGTGCCGCTTGGCGTCCGTAGCTGTCGCTGTCGTGGTCTTTGCCGATTTCTTCGCCATCTTCGATTCCTTCGCCTGAGTCGCTATCATTGTCTCGCTCCCTATGTAGTATCAGCCAAGATTACATCAATCACGCCAACACTGTACGGAGCCTGTTAGGGTGCGTCAAGAAAATCTCAAAAAATTTATCCACATTTTTTCGTAACCGTTCACGGTTTGTTTTTTTTCAGTCTATAGGTCATGTAGGGTCGGCCATTGCCGACCTTTCACGCAACAAGCCCATTGGTCGGCAGTGGCCGACCCTACCGCTGCTTCTCACCTTCAGCTTGTGCAGGATAATCTCTCCCGCCGGGTTTGACAAGCAGCCTGCGGGGTTTTGGACGAAAAAAAATACGGGCAAAAAAAAACGCCAGCTACGCTTTTTATCGCTCAGCTGACGCTTTTTTGTTATTCCATTGTTGATCCCGCAAGCCGAAACCCACGGTCAATATTTACTTCCGACGTCGCCTGCGGAGCAGCCCCAACGCTCCGATACCCAGCAAGGTCATCGTAGCAGGTTCGGGAGCAATGTCGCCAAGACCAGCCTCACCGGAAATCCCACCGTATGCGG
>JAOZNE010000412.1:0-1252 GCA_029933955.1 Phycisphaerae bacterium | reverse complement strand
CCCGTTTCGGCATATATGGGTACGACAGATTCGCATAAAAACGCAGAGGTTCGCTCTGTGTTGCGACCGCTGGGCGACCTGGCGGCGAAATATGGGGTTGCGGTTTTGTGTATCTCGCACCTGAATAAAAGCCAAAAAAGTTCCGCGATGTATCGCACACTTGGCAGCGTGGGTTTTGTTGCAGCAGCTCGATCGGTTTTCTGTGTTGTTCGAGATAAAGAAGACAAGACCCGGCGATTGCTTCTCCCTGTAAAAAACAACATCAGCCCCGATACAAAAGGCATGGCCTACCAAGTCATGCCCTGCCCTGAAAATCCTGCTGTCGGCATGATTGCGTGGGAAGCAGAGCCGATCACCGACGATGTAAACGACGCCATGAGCGATGCGGATGCCTGGCAACAGGAAGACAAAGAGACCCGGAAACTTGGCGACGAGGTGCTGCTTGAGGCCCTGCGAGATGGCCCGAAAACTTCCAAGGAACTCGACGAGATTGCCAGGGAACTCGGGTTGACAAAAAAGCAGCTTCGCACAGCCAAGGCTCGCATCGGTGCGAAACCCGACAAAAAAGGCTTTTCTGTCGGCGGACAATGGCTCTGGTATCTGCCCGAAAAAACAACTGAAAAAGCAACTTGACAAAAAAGCAAGCAGGAGTACAATGCAGCATATGAAACTCAACCCAGCCATAAGCGAAGCGATAGAATCGCACGAAAAAAGCCGATATCGTATCGCAAAAGAGACCGGCATTTCACAGAGTACGCTATGCCTGTTTGTGCAAGGTAAGCGGAATTTGAAAACACCCCGGCTGGAATACCTGGCCGACTATCTCGACCTGGAAATAATCGTTCGCCCCAAAAAGAAAAAACGGTGAAGCTGTGGCAACAATCCACACAGACAAGCGAGGAAAAAAGCCCAGCCGGTCGATCCGGTTTGAGTTCGACGGCAAGACCCGGCAGGTCTGCCTGGGCCAGGTTGATTTGAAGCAGGCTCGACAGGCCAAGACCTTCCTTGAAAATATCCTCCACGCCCGAGCCACAGGCACGGCACCGCCCCCGGCGATATCGGCCTGGTTGGCCAATCTGCCCCAAGGTATTCGCAAACGCATCGAGCGAACGGGCCTGGTAGCAAAACAGGACGCCACACAGGCCCCCACGCTAAGCGACTGGCTCCGAACCTATATCGCAGGCCGGCAGGATGTGAAACCCGCCACAGCGACCGTATACGGCCACACACAGCGAAACCTGGAGAAGTTCTT
>JAOZNE010000161.1:0-4919 GCA_029933955.1 Phycisphaerae bacterium | reverse complement strand
AAACAAAGTTTACCATGAAGTTTTTTGTTTTTTCTTTCGTGTTTTTCGCCGTTTTGAATATCTGTGTCTATCAGTGTTTATCCGTGGTTCTTGTTTTTGTGCGAACGGTTACAAAACAGCAGAACATGAAAGACATGAGAAGAAGCTGTGCTTATCCGTGGCTTGGACGTCTCGTCCATGTCTAGCGTGGGCATCTTGCCCATGTTTTTTTTGTTTTTATGATACGCCCCCGAATGGTTGCCGGATTTATTTCGAATTTTGATATTCGATATTCGAATTTGTTGTTACAGGCGTTGTCCGACCATAGTTGCTCTTAGTTCCGCTCGTTGGTCCGGGGACATTTCCTTGCCGTGTATTTTTTGTAGATGCGCGGGTTGGCAGAGCAGGAATAGTTCGTTGATTGTTTTCAGGTCGACGTCTTTTATTCGTTCGAGGTTTACGCCCAGGCGGACCATCGACAGCCTGGCCATGGTCTCCTGCGAGCTGATTTTCCGGGCTGATCTCAACAGGGCCAGCGACCGGAAGACTTTGTCGTCCACTTCCAGTTTGCTGGTTTTCAGCAGGGCAGCCCTGGCTTGGCGTTCGTAGTTCAGTATCTCCGGCACGACGATAGCCAGGAATTCCTGGACGATTTGTTCTTCGCTTTTGCCGAGTGTTATCTGGTTTGAAATCTGGAAGAAATCGCCCATCGCTTCGGTGCCTTCGCCATATAGGCCTCGCACCGCCAGCTTCATATCGCGAGCTGCCCGGAAGGCTTTTTCTATTTCCTTCGTCAGCCTAAGTGCTGGCAGGTGCAGCATGACGCTCACCCGCAAGCCCGTGCCGACGTTGGTCGGGCAGGCTGTCAGGTAGCCTAGTTTTTCGGAGAAGGCGAAGTCCACCTGCTCTTCCAGCAGGTTGTCGATTCGGGTAATTTCGTTGAAGGCCTCGTGTAGTTGCATCCCGCTTCGCAGCACCTGCAGGCGGATGTGGTCTTCCTCGTTTATCATCAGCGATATCGTCTCGTCGCCGCTGATTATCACGCCTCGGGGGTGGTCGTCCTCGGCATGTTGTCGCGATATCAGGTGTCGTTCGACCAGCAGTTGGCGGTCCAGTTCGCTAGCCAGGGCGATATCCACAAAGAACATATCCCTGGCCAGGCCCGCTGGGAGAAACTTGTCCCGCAGGCTGTGAAGCAGCTCGACCTGTTGGTTGGGGTTGCAGCGAGGCAGGAATGGCGCCCCGGCGATGTTTCTCGCCAGGCGAACGCGCGACGAAATAACCACATCGTGCATAGGCCCAATGCCGCGAAGCCATTCGCTCGACCTTTTCGTAATGTCAGCAAGTGTTGTCATCTTTTTTGTAACCGTTCACGGCTATGCAAAAATTCACCATGAAGCAGATGAAGAGCATGAAGTTGTTTGTTGTTTCTTTCGCGTTCTTTGGCGTGTTTCGTAGTTTGTTGTTTTTTAATCCGTGTTCATCAGTGGTTCTTTTTCATGGCGATTCCAACTTCTTTATATCGTCCCGCAAGGTTGCCGCTCGCTCGTACTGCTCGCTTTTGATAGCCTGCCTCAGCTCCGACCGCAGACGAAGTATCGCATTTTGTTTTTGCAGCCCAGCCCCAGCCCGGCTGGGTACTTTGCCCACGTGTTGGGTCGCTCCGTCCTGGGCATTGTCCAGCACCTGTTGCAGCACGGGCGCGAAAGCCTTGTAGTCGTTGGGGCAGCCAAACTGCCCACGCTCGCGAAACTCCTCAAACGTCATCCCGCAAACGTCGCAGGTGATACCGTCCCGCGGCGGGGTTGAGGTCTCGCCCGCAGCCTGGAGGATAAAATCTTCCAACAGCTGACTGATGGGGACGTTGGCCTTGATGGTTATCCCCTCAGCTTCGGCGCAGTGTTCGCACAGATGCTTCTCAGTCTTCTCGCCGCCGACAATCTCGGTCATGTGTATCGTAGCGGGGTTGTCACACTTGTCGCATTTCTTCTTCATCTACTACCATAGTAAGATACAAAGCCCGTATAGTCAAGTTGTAGGCAATAGGTCATGCAACTGGTCGCGTGGCAAACGTGCTGTCGGCATCGAAATCGATTGCGATACCGATTGCGATTTTAAGTCGGTAGGTCGGATGGCATGGCCACCCAACTTCTGAATCCTGACTTCTGTCTTCTGTTCCCCAACCAGTGTGTGAGATTTTTTCATGGCTTTCCGTAACTATTGTTTTTGTACCGTTTTTAGCCGTGTTTTGCAGCATAAGATTTACTTCGGATTTCAGATTGCGGAACACGATGCCCAATGGTGAGACCAGGATTTAATTTCGCTCACTCCAACCACTCTTTTGCTTTTATGAAGTTCACACGATAGACTTGCCGATGGTATACTGTTGGCCTATGCGAACGGCGAACCGCACGAACCCGTACTTATGAGGATACGAGGATGAGACCCCTTAGAGCTTTTACTATCAAACCGAACCTGCCGGAGGAACTTAGCCCGCTGTTGCAGATCGCGCAGAATCTGTGGTGGAGTTGGAATGGCGAAGCCCAGGACGTCTTCCGCCGAATCGACCCGCGGCTGTGGGAGACCTGCCATCACAACCCCGTAGCTATGCTCGGCGAGGTGCGACAAGACCGCCTGATGAAACTCGCCAACGACGAGGGGTTCATGGCACACCTGCTGAGGGTCTACTCCGAGATGGAATACTACACCGCCAACCATGGCTGGTGGGCGCGAACGTTCGGCAAGGAATCCAAACCGACCATAGCGTATTTCTCCATGGAGTTTGGCCTGACCGAGTGCCTGCCGATCTACTCAGGAGGCCTGGGCATACTCTCCGGCGACCACATGAAAAGCGCGTCAGAACTCGATATCCCGTTCGTCGGCGTGGGGCTGATGTATCAGCAAGGCTACTTTCGCCAACGACTAAACGCCGATGGCTGGCAGCTGGAACTGTTTCCGCGAAACGACTTCCATAACATGCCCGTCCAGCAAGTGTTGACCGATGGCAAGCCTTTGACCATCGAGATAGCCTTCCCGCATGGGCCTGTCAAAGCCCACGTCTGGCAGGTGAATGTCGGACGGGTCAAGCTGTATCTGCTGGATACCAACGTTACGGAAAACGTACACGAAGACCGTCAAATTACCGCCCAGCTCTACGGCGGCGACCAGGAAATGAGAATCCGACAGGAAATCGTCCTGGGCGTCGGCGGGGTGCATATGCTCCAGGCGCTGGGCATCGAGCCCAAGGCCTTTCATATGAACGAAGGCCACGCCGCGTTCCTCAGCCTGGAACGCATCCGCAGACTCATGGCTGAGCATGGCGTAACTTTTAGCGAAGCCCGCGAAGCGGTGGCCGCTTCGAATATTTTCACGACCCACACGCCCGTCCCGGCCGGCAACGACGCGTTTGAGCCGAAACTTATCGAAAAATATCTCCCACATTACTGGGAGCAACTGGGCCTGAGCAAAACGGAGTTCCTCAACCTCGGTCGCGTCGATCCGCCAGCCAAGGACGACCCGATGAGCATGACCATATTGGCCCTGCGAAACAGCGCGTATCACAACGGCGTGAGCAAGCTGCACGCGGAAGTTTCCCGAGGTCTGTGGACAAACCTCTGGCCTGGCGTGCCTGAACAGGAGGTGCCAATCTGTGGCATAGTCAACGGCATCCACACACTGAGCTGGATCAGCCATGGCATGACCACGCTGTTCGACCGGTACCTCGGGCCTGGCTGGCATGCAAAACCGTCGGATATGGCCATGTGGGAGTCCGCCGCCCATATTCCCGACGCGGAACTCTGGCGAACGCACGAACGCAGACGCGAACGGCTTGTTGCGTTTACCCGCCGACGTCTCCGCAAGCTGTTGGCCAATCGCGGTGCCGGAGCTGCGGAGATCGCGGCGGCCCAAGAGGTGCTGGACCCCGAAGCGTTGACCATAGGTTTTGCAAGACGGTTCGCGACCTACAAACGGGCGAACCTTATTCTCCAGGACATAAAAAGGCTGGAAAAACTGCTGAACAGACCCGGGCAGAAGGTGCAGATTATCTTCGCGGGCAAGGCTCATCCCAAGGACAACCCGGGCAAGGACCTCATCCGCCAAATCGTCCACACCGGCAGGAAAGAACAGTTCCGCCGATCGCTGGTGTTTTTGGAAGACTATGACATCAACGTCGCAAGGTACATCGTCCAGGGCGTGGACGTTTGGTTAAACACGCCGTTGCGCCCGATGGAAGCGTCGGGAACCAGCGGCATGAAAGTCGCCGCCAATGGCGGGTTGAACATCTCGATACCAGACGGCTGGTGGGCCGAAGGCTACGAGCCTGGCGTTGGCTGGGCGATCGGCGCAGGCGAGAGCTACGACGATTTGGAATATCAGAACAAGGTCGAGTCCCAGGCTTTGTACGACCTGTTGGAGAAGGAGATTGTTCCGCTGTTCTACAAGCGAGGCTCGGACAACCTGCCGCGCGAATGGATAGCGATGATGAAGGCTGCGATTTCCAGGCTGGCTCCGCAGTTCAATACCAATCGGATGGTGCGTCAGTATGCTGAGCAGTTCTACGCTCCAGCCTGTGCCAGGTGGGACGAACTTACCGCGGATAATCTCGCCCAGGCCCGGCAGCTAAGCAAGTGGAAGGACAAGCTCGCTCAGGAGTTCAACGGCGTTCATATCGAGTCGGTTACGGACGATGTCGAAGCTGTCCATGGCGCGCGGGTCGGTTCGAAGGTGCATGTCCAGGCCAAGGTGAATCTTGGCCAGCTGGGGGTCGAGGACGTCTCCGTCGAGCTGTATTTCGGCTCGCTCGACGACGATGGCCAACTGGGCCCGGGCCAATCCATTCTGATGAAACACGTTGCCCAAACTGACGGGAACAGGCACGAGTTTGCTGCGGAAATGCCCTGCAATCAGTGCGGCATGACAGGATATACCGTCCGCGTCGT
>JAOZNE010000411.1:0-1257 GCA_029933955.1 Phycisphaerae bacterium | reverse complement strand
TGACGCAGTGCAGTATTTTTCTGCGCGGAACATTCAGGCATCTTGTATCGTTACTCGAAATATTGCTCATTTCAAAAAATCCGATCTTGAAGTGCTTTCTGCGAAAGAGTTTTTGGCATTACATTTCATGGATAAGTGATTTTGCTTTTTCTGATATTCAATTTCCCTGCAACGATGTTTTGCACAGCGGACAACGCCTCAGGGGCAGGTCAAAGATTTCCACGGCAATGTGGCCTGGTTTTTTTACCTCGCGGCGACGAACGAGCAACAAGTCGATCTGGCTGTCGTCCTCGTAAAGACCAGTTTGGGCGAGGGAATCCTGGACGCTTTTTAGTAAATTATCGAGGTCGCGACGCCTGCGGTCTGGCGGGAACACATCCATGCACAAAGCAATTCGCCCGGTGCGCGGGGGCTTTTTATCCCCGCCACCCGGGGCCAGGAGCCTGCAGATTACTCGGCGGTACTCCCGGCCCTGTCGGCTGATCAATGTGCGCGGGCCAACCCGACGGTAGTAATGATTCACGCTCGGTGGGAATGGCAATATCAGAGTCATGGCGTCTCACTCCGCCATTGAGCGATATAGCTCAATTCCCGCTTTGCCCTTTTGAGCGTTTCAAATGTCGCCCGCCTGGCAATATCCCGCGTCCATGCGTCGTACTCACCGAGTGGACTGTTGCTTCGCCAGTAATTCAAATTGCGATCCCAGATCATGTAGAAGGTCTCGGTTTTTTTGTCTATGGTTGTGCTGACCCTGACAATTTTTTCGTCGGGATTAGTGATGTCTTTGCGGTCGATCATGGCACACCTCCTATCTCTGCCACGGGGCTGTGGTGTTTTCCGCGGAGTTCTGCGGAGACTTATCCTGGCCAGGTTCTGCATGCGTGGCAGGTGCCTGGGCAGCTGGCTGCTGCGGAGATTTTTTCGGCAAGTAAGCCTTTATCTCGTTGGCCAACTCGCCGGTGTCATCTCGCCGTTTGCACTTGACGCTGATAACCAGCGGCAGGTTGTGCAGCTCTGCCGAATCCCTCGGCTGCATTACACCCACAGCCCGACAGATAGCAGACAAACTCCCGCGAGCTATCTTCTGCGTCAGGTCGTTGGGATGATTGATGCACAGCCTGTCCCAAACTTTCCGGCCCTTGCACCCGCTCCCGCCGGGCGGGTTGCTGTCCATGACGGTCAGCTCCAGTTGGAGATAACTGCCGTCGCCTTTTTTCGTGGCCTTCATCTCACTTGCCGTGATAGCGGCGAGATATT
>JAOZNE010000410.1:0-1261 GCA_029933955.1 Phycisphaerae bacterium | reverse complement strand
AACACAGCCGAGGGCGGCTGTGCTACATTTCAGAATAGTTTTGCAATTAGCTCAACATGTATATAATAGGCTCACGAAAAAATTTCGCGGCTAACGTCGCGGCCTATCTGGGAGCGAAGGACGATGAAAAGAATGAAACTCGGTTGGTGGTCGGTGTCGTTGATGTTGGGGCTGTTCGTGTTGGTTGCCTGGCCCGGAGCCAGCTGGGCCAAGGCCAAGAAGGCTGACCAGGGGGACGACGGAGCGGTCAAGATTCAGACCGACGTAGCCAACGAGGACGCCCCAGCCAAAGACGACGAAAAGACGACGGAGGACAAGCCCGCCGCCAAGGGTGAGGACAAATCGGAAAAGAAAAAAACAGCTACTGAAGTTGATGATGCCCAGGCCCAGCCGTCGGGGGAAAATCAGGCTGGGGATGGCGACGACCTCGACATGGAGGATGGCGAGAAAGACAAGGACGAGCTGGAGATAAACCCCGAGCTGGCTGGTGATTTTGCACAGATGGCGCGGGTCGGTAAGCTCGACGAACAACAGCAGCTCGCGCTTCTCCAGGCCCAGCAGGACATGGAACTGGCCTTGCAAAAGTGGGACGATAAGTGGGATGAGAAAATCGGCAAGGCTGAGGATATGTTGGCTGAGACCAGCAACAGTCGAAAGAGGGCTAACTTGAACAACTGGATCAAGGCCAAGCGTCGCCAACGCAAGAAACTCTCATCTGGCCTGTTTTCCAAGGCGCTCAAGGCGCTCAAGCCCGAACAGTTGGCTGCGTGGAACAGTGCCAAACTTTGGGAAATGGTAGAGATAGAATTCACCGACCTGAACCTGACCGATTCACAGGTCGGGAAAATCCAGGCTGATTGCGACAAGCTAGCCAAGAGAATTAAGGGTACGAAAGATATTTCGGGCAACAAGAAACTAAGGCAGCTGATTTTGAAACGCGCATACGCCCGGCTGAGCAAACGCCAGAAGTTCGAGTATCGCAAGATCAAGGCCGAGGAGAAACGGCTGGAGAAAGAAGCCCGGAAAAAAGAGAGAGAGGACAAACGCAAACATCGCTAGGCGAGCAGCGGGGCGTAAATGTAGCACAGTCGCCCCCGGCTGTGGTTTTTTTCGACGGGTGGCTTGTTCGGGCGAAAAATGACGAATGACGAAAAAATATCCAATGCCCAATGACCAATATCCAACAGACGAGCCAAGCCCAATCCAAAATCCGAAATCGAAAATCTGAAATCGAACCGTTGCATGGCAAGAAAAAGAAAAG
>JAOZNE010000409.1:0-1263 GCA_029933955.1 Phycisphaerae bacterium | reverse complement strand
TCTATCTGTGTTTATCCGTGGTTCTTGTTTTTGTGTGAACGGTTACGAAGTATTTGAAATTCAAATTTTCTAAACAAAAACACATATCGGGTGGCGTGGGGATTGCCCGGAAGAAAAAAAATACCGCGAAAGAACGCAGAGAAGGCAAAGAGAAAAATAAGTGCTGGGGAATGACAAAGCAGGGTAGCCATGGGGATTGCCCACCAATCAACCAGTCAACTGGTTGTAGCGATAGCTTGTTGTGGTGTACAATAAGAGTAGGATGAGTTTGGATATTGGCAGCATCATGCGGTCTTGGCCCTTCAAGCCGGGCCAGGTTAATGTGCGGCGTATCATCGGAGACGATGGCTTGGAGAAAATCCAGCTGCGCCTCGATCTGGGCGTGCTCCAGATGGAAACGGCGGGTCGGCCCGACGGCATCGAGCCGCATGGCCACGCGAGTTTGCTGAGTTACTACGAGTCGAAACTCCAGCGACATATTCAGCGGCATGGCTCGGCGGAGGGTTTTTCCCTGAGCCAGGCTGACTGCGAGTCGCTGCGGGGGGAGGGCATTATGTTTTATCATCGCTACCTTGCGACGTTTGTCCTGGGCGATTACGAGTCAGCTGTAGTGGACACACAGCGGAACCTTCGCATGTTTGACTTTTGTGCGGCCTATGCTGAGGATGAAAATGACCGACATGTTTTGGAGCAAAATCGGCCTTATGTTATGATGATGCATGTCCGGGCCAAGGCCCAGGCTGCCCTGGGGAAGAAACAGCCTCGCCGGGCCTTGGCTGCGGTGCGGAAGGGCCTGGCGGATATCGAGGAGCTCTTTCGCGGGCTGGGTCGGGAGGATCTTATCGACACCAGCCGGGAGATGAGCGTGCTGCGGACGCTGGCGGGGGAAATTCGAGATCAAATCCCCGTCGACCCAAAGACCAAGCTCCGGCGGGCACTGCGCAAAGCTATCTCGGAAGAACAATATGAAGAGGCTGCCAAGTTGCGAGACCAACTAAACGAGCTGTCCGGCAATGAGACGGCAGGAGACATGGTTAGCGGCGAGGCCGATGGCCTGGAAGGATGAGCAAGCCAGGTTGGTCGGCAGTGGTCGACCCTACTTACCTATTGTCTACTCCTATTGCCTGTTTGCCTACTTGCCTATTGCCCGATTTATTGATATGCTTCTTGTTTGACATGATGGATTGCCCACAAGTTCGCTAGGGGCGTCCTGGCCTGGAAGGCTGGGGCTGAGAATGACCCTTGGAACCTGATCAACCAACC
>JAOZNE010000160.1:1591-4972 GCA_029933955.1 Phycisphaerae bacterium | reverse complement strand
GTTTTGTAATCTTTTCCCAGTTAACCAGTTAACTAATCAACCTGTCAACAGCACAGCGGTTGGGTTACTGAAAATCGGTCAGTTTGAGTAATAACTAATAACTGTTTTTAAGACTGGAAAGAAACTTATATGTCTAGGTATTTGGTAACTGGTGGAGCTGGGTTTATTGGCTGTAATCTTGTGCGGTTCATCCTGTCCAAGGGCGGCGAGGTCGTCGTGCTGGACAACCTCGCTACTGGCAAGCGCGAAAATCTTGCTGATGTTATGGATCGCATCGAGTTCGTCGAGGGCGACATTCGCGACCGGGCTGCGGTCGATAGCGTAATGTCAGGCTGCTCGGCTGTGTTTCACCTCGGTGCGCTGGGGTCGGTGCCCCGCAGCATGGCAGACCCTCTTACCTCGCACGACGTCAACGTCAACGGCACGGTTACGGTTCTCGAATCTGCCCGGGCGGCGGACGTCAAGCGGGTCGTCTTTTCCGCGTCCAGCAGTGCCTACGGCGACCAGAAAACCTCGCCCAAACACGAAGGCATGCTCTCCATGCCCATCAGCCCATACGCCGCTAACAAAGTCTGCTGCGAGTTTTACATGCAAGCCTACGCCGCAGCGTTCGGCATGGAAACCCTCTGCCTGAGGTACTTCAACGTGTTCGGGCCATACCAGGATCCCAACGGCGCATACGCCGCGGTAATTCCCGCGTTTGTCAGCAGACTCCTGGCTGGGGAAACCCCCGTGGTTTACGGCGACGGCGAACAAAGTCGGGACTTCTGCTACATCGACAACGTCTGCAACGCCAATTGGCTCGCTGCCAACGCCGACCCCGCTGTCTGCACAGGCCAGGTCGCCAACATCGCCTGCAACCATGCCACGAGCCTGAATCAGATACTGGAACTGCTGCACGAATTGCTGAAGGTCGATATCCAGGCTGACTATCAGCCGAGGCGCCCTGGCGACGTGAAAGATTCCCTTGCTGACGTTTCTCGAGCGAGGGAAATAATAGGCTACGAGCCGCTGGTCTACTTCGAGGAAGGCTTGCGAAAGGCTATCGACTGGTACAAGGAGAACCTCTAAAAGGAAATGATATCGTGGGGAAAGAACTGAACATCTTGTTTACCTGTGTCGGCAGGCGGGTCTCTCTGGTGAGGGAGTTCCGCAGGGCGATGGAGCTTCTGGGCGTCGCTGGGAAGCTCTATGGCACGGACGTGGCTGTCTCTGCCCCTGCTCTCCAGGTGGTGGACGAGGGGATAATCGTCCACAGGGTACGCAGCGTGCAATACATTCCCACGCTGCTGGATATCGTCCGCGAGAAGAAAATAGGCCTGGTCGTACCACTGACTGACCTGGACTTGCGGTGCCTGTCTCGCCAGCAGGGCAAGTTTGTCGCCCTTGGCTGCACGGTGATGATAAGCCCGGAAAAGGCGGTGAAAATCTGCCGAAACAAGCAGATGTTCAACAAGCATCTCGTCTCTGCCGCCCTACCGTCCATTCGCACATTTGGCTTGGCGGAGTTTCGGAAAGAGCCTTTCTACCCATGTTTCGTCAAGCCTCTGCACGGCTCAGGTGGGGTGGGTTCAGCTGTGATAAAAAGCGGCAGGGAGCTGAGGTCGCATATCTACGCGTTTGGCGATCAGCTGATGGTTCAGGATTTCGTGCCGGGCCAGGAGTATACGGTAGACGTTTACCGCCGGCGGGACGGGCAGATAGAGTGTGTCGTGCCGAGGCAAAGGCTGGCTGTGCGCAGCGGCGAGGTCGATGTTGGCATTACGGTGCTCGACGAGGAACTTATAGCCTCGACGAAAAAATTAGCAGAGTCGATCGACGGACTTTGGGGCGTATTTTGCTGTCAGTGTCGCAGGCCTGCGGGTCAACGCCCATACTTTTTCGAAATAAATCCGCGCTTCGGCGGCGGTTCACCCTTATCCATTGCGGCGGGGGCTTTCCTGCCCCTGTATCTGCTGCAGGAAGTTTTGGGCTTGCCGATAAATCCCGATAAAAACCAGTTCAAGCCGAACATGCTCATGATGCGATATGCTGGGGAGTTTTATCAGCAGATAGAAGACCCATCGATCCTGCCAGGGTTCAAAAATCCGATTTTTAAGTAGACATTTATGGCAATCGCAAAACTTCCGGCACATCTGGTTAACAAAATCGCAGCGGGCGAGGTTATCGAGCGCCCTGCCAGCGTGGTCAAGGAACTTGTCGAAAACGCTCTGGACTCCGGAGCCTCCCGCGTAGATGTGTCTATCGAGGATGGCGGCAAGAGGTTGATCCAGGTGGCGGACGACGGCTGCGGTATGGGCCGGGCCGATGCTGCCCTGGCGTTTAGTCCACATGCCACGAGCAAACTCTCCGGCGAGGACGACCTGTTCAACATCAGCACGATGGGTTTCCGCGGCGAGGCCTTGGCGTCGATAGCGAGCATCTCCCACGCCCATATCCGCACCCGCCAGGCCGGCCAACAGGAGGGGTGGGAAGTTTCCGCCAGCGGCGAGAGCCTTAGCGAGCCTGTCCCCTGCGCCGCTTCGACGGGCACGACGGTTACCATTCGCGACTTGTTTTTCAATACCCCCGCCCGGCGAAAATTCCTCAAAACCACCAACACCGAGTCAGGCCACATCACCGAGCAGCTCACTCGCCTGGCCTTGCCTAAGCCTGGCGTGGCGTTTTCGCTGCGACACAATGGCCGCGAAACGCTCAACCTGCCAGCGACGGATTCGACCGTTGCCCGGGCGGCGAGCCTGTTTACGCCAGACCTGGCTGACTGTCTCCTGCCAATAGCGTCCCGCGGGGGCGAGGTGGCTGTCGCGGGCCTGGCTGCACCGCCAGCTGCTGCTCGCTCGGCGGCGAAGTGGCAGTATGTTTTCGTCAATGGTCGATACATCCGCGACCGTCTCATCAGCCATGCTGTCCGCGAAGCCTACCGAGGCTTGCTGGCTCCGACGAAGTATCCCGTGGTCTTCCTGTTTATCGAAATCGACCCAGCTGAGGTGGACATCAATGTGCATCCGACGAAAATCGAGGTGCGTTTCCGCCAAGGCAATCTTGTGCATGGCCAGGTACTGGCTGCGTTGCGAGAAACTCTCAACCAGGCTGATCTGCGAGGACAGGTTACCGCCGAGTTGGACGACGCCCCAGTCGACTCAGCCCGGGCTGCCAACGAAACCAAAAAGGAATCGCTGCGACAGGCCCTGGCGGACTTTTTGAAAAAAGCTCCCGCCCCGCAACCCAGGCTGGACTTCCCGCCGGGCCAACCGACGGGCAGTCCTCAAGTTCCTCAGCTAAGTCCCCCCTCGCCGAACTTCCCGCAACCCTCCGCTCAGCCTGGCGACACCTGTACAGACCAGCCGCGGCGGGAGGATTTCGCGCCCGAGCAAACGCCCG
>JAOZNE010000160.1:0-1491 GCA_029933955.1 Phycisphaerae bacterium | reverse complement strand
CAAACGCCCGCCCCTGCGACTGCCTCTGGGCAGTATGAGTTGGCTTCGCCCCCAGCTGGGCCTGCCAGGTCGATGTTGCAGGTTCACGATTCGTACATCGTCGCCCAGGCCAGCGACGGGCTGATTATCGTAGATCAACACGCCCTGCACGAGCGGGTGCTTTACAACGATTTCAAACGCAGGCTCCTCGACGGGGCTATGCAAACCCAGCCTTTGTTGATTCCGCTTTCGATAACGGTAACTCCAGCTGAGGCTGAGATGCTGGGCGAGGCTACGGAACTGCTGGGCAGAATCGGCATCGAGGTCTCGCCGTTTGGCCCGGATACCTTCGCGGTGCAACGATACCCCGCGGTCCTGGCTCGGCGGGGCGTGGCGATGGACGCCTTCCTTCGCGAGCTGTTGGACAAGATGGCTGAGGACGAAACCGTCGACCCGGAAAGGCTGTTGGAAGATGTCTTGGCGATGATGGCGTGCAAGGCTGCTATCAAGGCTGGCGACCCGCTGGGCCAGGCTGAGATGCAAGCTCTGCTGGACTCAGCGGACGGCCTGGAAAAATGCTCCGCCTGCCCGCATGGCAGGCCGACGACGCTGCGACTGACGCTAAAAGACCTGGAAAAACAGTTCCATCGAGTGTGAGTTGTCACAAGTCAGGATTCAGGAGTCAGAACTACCAACCCTTCTGACTCCTGACTCCTGACTCCTGTCTCCTGAATACTGACAACGCACTCCAGCTAGCAGGGCGATCGCAGCTGTTTCTATTCGCAGGGTCGTCTCCCCCAGCCTGGCTCGGTCAAACCCGCATGCGATAATCGCGTCAATTTCTTCGTCGGTAAAGCCGCCCTCGGGTCCGATAAGCAAAACCACATTGTCGCTCTTGCCCGCCGACTGCAAAACCTCCGCCAGCGACCTGGCTTGGCTTGACATATCGCCCAGAATCAATGTCGCATCGCCCAGGCCCAGCTGACCGGCGGAGACCCCGGCCAGGAAATCAGCCAACGGGGTCAGCTCGTGCACCGCCGGTAGCCAATTCAGCCCGCACTGCTTGGCGGCGGAAATACAATGGCCGGTCCACCGCTCAATCCGGCCTCCCGCTGCGACGCTCCGCTCGCAAACGACAGGCCAAAACGACGCGACGCCCAGCTCGGTGGCCTTCTCCAAAAGCCAATCCAGCCTCTTGCCCTTGGGCACGACAAAGGCAAGATGAACGCTGTGGCTGGGGGCCTGGCCCGCGGCAACCTCCCCAACCCGCACGGTCGTTTCGTTCCGCTCCAGGCTAACAATCTCTCCCGCAGCGACGCGACCCAGGCCATCGAAAAGTTCCACAGCCTGGCCTGTCTTTAGCCGAAGCACTGACCGGGCGTGGTGCGACTCCTCCGCTGAGAGGGCAAGGGCGCCGGCAGAGAGGTTCGGAGCGTAAAATCGTGGGCGTTTGACGTTATCCTTCATAGCTGCATATTCTCCGCAATTCCCCGCCGATATGCGACATTTTTC
>JAOZNE010000159.1:2908-4988 GCA_029933955.1 Phycisphaerae bacterium | reverse complement strand
CGAAACGCCAACGACGGCGTCTCGATGCTTCAGACGGCTGAGGGTGCCCTGGGCGAGGTCGATGCGATTCTTATTCGTATGCGGGAGCTGGCGGAGCAGGCCAACACCGGTACGTATTCCACCGACCAAAAGAGCATCATGCAGGACGAGTTCGACGAACTGGCTACCGAAATCGACCGAATCGTCGCGAGCAATGACTTCAACGATATCAACCTGCTGGACAACACCAGCACGTACAAAATATCGCTGGGTCAGGGCAATAGCGGCAGCTCGGCGGTCTCCGTTACCGCACAGGTGATGAACGCCAGCACACTCGGCGTGGGTGGTACAGCTGAAACATCCACAGGCCCGAGCGTCGCCAGTGCGGCGACGAACTACGTTACCGACGCCGGAGCTGGCGACAGCACACTGGTCTTTGCGGTCGGTGGCGACTCGTTGTCAATTACCGTCGCCAGCGGTACCAGCATGACCCTGCAGGAAGTTGCCGACGCGATCAACGTCGAGTCCCGCGGTGTCCAGGCTGGCTGGAACGCAGCTACGGTCGAAGGCGATGCCTCGACGGGCTATCAGCTGGTGCTCCGAGCCAAGACCACAGGCGACGTAGCTGACCTGGCTATAACCAACGCTGACTCGGTTACGTGGGCAGCTGGCGTGGCGGGCGGCGGAGCTGGCAATGCGATAGCTACCGCTGACTTCCTGAACGTCGACGGTGCCGGCACGAGCCTGGACATAACCACCTCCGGTGCTATTGCCGCGATCGACTCTGCGATCTCGACCAAGGACGCGTATCGTGCGGAGCTTGGCTACAAGATGAACAGGCTTGAAACCGCAGCCAGCGTGTTGCAGGTGCAGTCGGAGAATCTCTCCGCTGCGGAAAGTCGCATCAGCGACGTCGACGTGGCTTCGGAGATGTCAGCCATGACCCGCAACCAGGTGCTTGCACAGGCTGGTATTGCTATGTTGGGTCAAGCCAACTCCATGCCGCAGATGGCACTGTCGCTGCTGACGTAACAGTAGCGCAGGGAACTTCGCCCACCGGCGAGGAAAGTAAAAGGTAATCGCGATTGGTCGCCAAAATGGTGAGGTAAGCAACCCGAACCTGCTTGCCTCCCGACGAGGCAGTCGACGCGAGAACATCCGCCCCGGGAATCCCATAACTGGATTTCCGGGGCTATTTTTTTGCCCGGCACTTATTTGCTGCATTTGATAAGTGATATAGCCGAGCGGAAAAATAACGACTTTGATTTTACGCAAATAAATGCTGGGGAATGCCACGACTAAAAAACGAATCGCACGAATAAGGTTTTGGGTAAAAAAACGACTTTTTTTACAATTCCTATAATTCCCATAAAAGTTTACTGTTTTTGCTTTTATAAGAATAATTGCCAGAAATCCGATTTTTATGTTACAATTTAGGTTGACATTGGCCCGGGCAGGTAGATACTGGGCGTATTGGGCGAGAAAACTGGCCCTTGAGAATAAAACAGCCCACAAAACAGGGAGAATTGGAGATGGCTGTGGCAAAAAACTTATCGACCTTCGCGATCGCGGAGATGTTGCAAGTAGACCCAGGCTCAGTCGCCAACTGGATCGACCAAGGGCTGCTCCAGGCCCATCGAACCCCCGGCGGGCATCGTCGCGTGGTGGTCGCAAACCTGATAAAGTTCCTCCGCGAGCACAAGATGCCCATCCCGCCAGAGCTTGGCACGACGCCGATTCGTATTTTGGTGGTGGACGACGAGGAGGCCCTGGCCAAGATGGTCGCCAAGGCTATCCGCTCGCAGAATCCGGATTACGAGGTTACCGAAGCCAACGATGGCTTCCGGGCTGGGACGCTTATCGCGACGATTAAGCCTGACGTGGTTATTCTGGATTTGAGGATGCCCGGCGTGGATGGCTATGAGGTCTGCCGGATGATCAAAGGCCAGGAGGAAACCGCCCACGCCGAGGTCATCGCGATGACAGCTTTCCCCTCGCCGGAGAGCGAAAAGAGAATTCTCGACTGCGGTGCGCGGGTCTGCCTGGCCAAGCCTTTGGACCTGGACGAACTGCTGGGGGAAATCGAAAAATCGCTGTGAAA
>JAOZNE010000159.1:0-2808 GCA_029933955.1 Phycisphaerae bacterium | reverse complement strand
CCAAGCCTTTGGACCTGGACGAACTGCTGGGGGAAATCGAAAAATCGCTGTGAAAAATGGGGAGCCGGAAGCTATCGATCAAGGCGTTTGTAGATATCTTTTCGATGGGCCGTCCGTACAACAAACACGAGCAGTTTTTTCTCGGCGATGGTGTATACTATTCTGTAATTGCCGGACGGTATGCGATAAAGTTCCTTGTAGCCTTGCAATTTTTTGCAGACCTGCGGACGCGGATTTTCCGACAGGCCTCTTATCTTGTTGATAATTTGACGCTGCACGCGTTTATCCTGTTTGCGGATAAATTTCTCAGCCTGCTGGGCTACACCGACTTTATACATCCCTGTCTATACCCCCAATTCCCTAGCCAATTTATCCAAGCTGATAAACTTGCCCTTCTTCATCGCAGCCTTGGCTGCCTGAACGTCAGCCTTGTCCTCCAACGCTTCGAGCATATTTACATCCTCAATGGGAACAATAGCAAAAGCGGGCTTGTTGTTCTTGCGTATACATATCCTCTCCCCGCTGAACATCACCTTGTTGGCGATATCGGTGAAAATATGTCTCGCATCTGTCATACTTATACTGGTCATATTGTCTATTCCTTTCCACCTGTATTATCGCAAACAAGCGGGGCAATTTCAATAAAAAGTTATAAAAATTTGAAAAATTATAAAGATTTATAAATTTATAACATTTCTAAGTTCTTGGCTGGCGGTTCGCACCATTATGCGTTCTCGCTTGGCGGGAACCAGTGTTGCGTTTTCAGGCATATTTTTACCAGCATCAGCATTAGCGGCACTTCGATAAGCACGCCCACAACCGTAGCCAGGGCTGCGCCGGAAGATAAGCCAAAGAGCATCGTAGCCGTCGCGATGGCGACTTCGAAGTGGTTGCTCGCCCCTATCATCGCCGCTGGAGCCGCGTTGCGGTAGTTCAGTTTCAACAGCCTGGCCAAGCCATAGCCAAGCCAAAATATCAGGTTCGTCTGGATGAACAGCGGGATGGCGATCCACAATATCGTCAGCGGATTGTCGAGGATAACCTCGCCCTTGAAGCTGAACAGCAGCACCAGCGTCGCCAGCAGCGCGATTATCGTTACGGGCGTCAGGGCGTGGAGAAACTTTTGTGTGAACCACTGCTCGCCCTTGGCTGAGATTATCCACCGCCGAGAGAAATAACCCGCTATCAGAGGCAGGGCGACATAGATTGCTATCGACAGCCCAAGCGCCTGCCAGGGCACGGGAAGCCTACCCACGCCCAGCAGGAATCCGCCCAGCACGCCGTAGAGCAGCAGCATGGTCAGCGAGTTTATCGCCACCATCACCAGGGTCAGCCCATCGTTGCCCCTGGCCAGGTAGCCCCACACCAGCACCATTGCGGTGCACGGCGCGATGCCCAGCAGAATGCACCCCGCCAGGTAGCTCCGCCAGAGCGGTACCTGGAGCATCTTGACACCCTCGTGCATTACGACCGCCCCGGCTCCGTGTTGCGCCCCGGCCGGTAAATCCAGGCCAAACGGCATTTTTACCAGGTCTACCGCCTCAGGCCCGATGAAGCCATAGAACAGCGTGCCCAGGAAGAACAACGCGATGCCGTACATCGTGAATGGCTTGACCGCCCAGTTGACAAACAGCGTCAGGCCGATGGGTTTTGCGTTTTTCCCCGCCCGGACGACCTCGGCGAAATCGATTTTTACCATTATCGGGTACATCATCAGGAACAGGCATATCGCAATGGGGATGGACACCACCGGCGCGCCGTTGACGCGAATAGCCAGGCCATCGAGACTCCCCGCCAGATGCGGCGCGAACTTGCCCAGCAATATCCCGCCAGCGATGCAGGCGACTACCCACAGCGTCAGATACTTTTCGAAAATGCTCAAACCCTTAGCCATCCGTCTTGCTCCTTGTCTTGCTTACTCAGCCAGGCTCTCTGGCAGAGTTTCCACAAACTTGCGAATCTCGTCCCGCACTCGGCGGTAACACGCCAGAACTTCTTCCTCGCTTTTAGCCTCCCTGGCCAGGCTTGGCGGGTCGTCAAAGCCCACATGCACCACCTTGGCTTGGCCTGGGAAAACGGGACAGGTCTCGCGGGCGTTGCTGCAAACCGTTACCACGAAGTCAAACTCTGCGCCCCGCAGCTCAGCGACATTTTTGGACTTTTGGCCAGATATATCCACGCCAGCCTCAGCCATCACTTGCACCGCCCGGCGGTTCAGGCCATGCGTCTCGATACCCGCCGAACAAGGCTCAACGCACTCGCCCCGCAAATGTCTCGCCCAACCCTCCGCCATCTGCGATCGACAGGAATTGCCCGTGCAAAGAAACAAAATTTTGAGTTTTTTATGTTTTTTGTCCATCGCGTATTTCGTAGTTTTAAATATCTGTGTATATCCGTGGTTATCCGTGGTTCTTTTTTTGTGAACGGGTTGCTTCTAGTTTCTGTAATGTGCGCATAGCTCGTTGCGATCCGTTTTGCGAATTTTTTTCAACGCCTTGGCGTCCAGCCGAATTTGCGGTTCCTTCGCCAAACACTCGCCAAGCCAATCCAACCCAGCTGCTACACAAGCCAGCCCATCTTCCTTAGCCAGGCGATAGTAAATCCATCTGCCGTCCTTGCGGGTTTCGACCAGCCTGGCCCGGTGAAGAATAGCCATGTGCTTGGACACCGTCGAAGGAGCCAAGCCCAGCAACTCTATCAGCTGGCAGAGACACAACTCCCCGCCAGCCAGAGCCATGGTCGCCCGAACGCGACTTTCGTCAGCTAATGCTTTTGTAATCGCCAAAAAATCTCTCATGGTAATATCCT
>JAOZNE010000158.1:0-4994 GCA_029933955.1 Phycisphaerae bacterium | reverse complement strand
GTTGATTAGTTAACTGGTTAACTGGTTAACTGGTAAAAGATTACAAAACAAATACACCAAAGCTCTCTGTCCGGATAAGACCTGGAAAACAAGGGTTTTCGACGCTGTAAAGATTTGTGTAATTCTTTACTAATCAACTAGTTAACCAACCAACTAGCTACTCAAACCGGTCGGTTTGAATAGCTCACAATGTTTCACTCAGCCAGACCAGGCCAACCAAACACCCGCACAAGAGCGGAGGCCAACCTTGGCGATATATTCAGTGCAAACTCTATGCCAAGGACACTACCCCTTGTGCAACAACCTGTTACGAATAACCGTCGGCAATAAAAAGCTGTCAATTAGGCCGAAACCCCGCCACTTTTAGCCGATTTGACAGGCCAGGCAAAGATGTCGCTCCTACGGAGCTGTCTATCCATCGTATTGTGGGAAGGCTGTGCAAAGTAATCAGTTGTCCCACCGACTGATTACAGGAAGGCTGTGCCCAAAAATCCTGTAAATCCTGTTATCCCGTCAAAAAAAATCCGTGGCTATCCGCGTACATCCAGGTTCGCTGTTTTTCTAAATCAGTGTCCATTAGTGATTCGCTTTTTTTGCTGTTTCTGCTGTTACTGATAACTGACTGCTGATAACTTTTCACCTGTACGTCCATTTGTTTTGGTTTGTCAGGGATGCGTCAGGAGGCCAGGCTGAGGACAGTACCCATGGCGCGACGTACGAAGCTACAAAGCCAGGCCTGGTAGCTGCGTCGTGGCTTCCCCCGCCAGAGGCTGCGGTCATGCCGCCGGTAATTTGCAGCTGATATAACTTGCTGCGCCTTTTGCTGAATCCGCGAAGTCCCGCCGATGGCCCGTGTCCGCCGTCAACGTTGCCCATGACAGCTGTGCCCACGCCGAGCAGGCCTGTGTCTTCGGGGTTGTAGACGTTCAGGATGCCGTTTTTGCAATGGCCCAGGGCCTTGGTGAGGTCGTAATTACCGTCGATGCTGGCTGAGAGGAGCACCAGGCCTTCAATTTTTCTGCCCGCTGCGAGCGACTCTGCGGCGAAGACCGCCACGCCCCCGCCACCGCTATGGCCTATCAGATAGACGGGCCTGTTGGGGTAGCTGTCCTGGTATTGCTCGATCATGCGGGCGATGCTGCCACCTGCGATGCGGTTGCCGATAACGTCGACCTGATTGAGCAACATACCCACGCCGGGGATGGGTCGGCCCCAGTTGTAGATGGGCATGGCACGATGGCTCCCAGCCCGCATTAGCCCACGACGGATATTGTGGTTGAACTCGCTCTCGCCCTCGATGCCGGGCAGAATGACGACCAGCCCGTTTTCCTTTTGCACCTCGGTCATGTAGTGCGAGCTGGAGGCAATCCCGCCGCAACCCGAAGCAAAAGCTATCAGCCAAGCCAATATCAGCAACATACTTATGCGTCTCATTTTGCACCTCTGGACGAACCCAGCCAAGCCAGGCTGCTAAACCCGTGTATGAGTTCCCGAAAAAATTCCGACAGACTCCCGCCGCACTGCGCGACAACAACAAGCAACATATCAACAGGCGATTGTATCGACAGACAAGCAGTGTATCAACAGACGGGCATTGTATCCACTGGCAAAACCTTTGACCAGCCCATTTCGCCACCGAATTTCTGTCGTCTATGGGATGGCTGTGTTTTGTTTTTGGTTTTACAGATAACTGACAACTTTTTTACCCAGTCCGATTCCGTATAATAATGCAGACGACATGTCCAGTGAACAACGGAAATCTCAGCTACGTCAGCGGATGATTCGCGAGCAGTTGGTCGCTCGGGGCATACGCTCCCCAGCTGTGCTTCGAGCGTTCGAGACAATCGACCGGGCAGCGTTTGTGCCGCAGGCTTACCAGGGGGACGCTTACGCCGACACCCCCCTGCCCATCGGGCATGGCCAGACCATATCCCAGCCTTATATAGTAGCACTTTCGCTGCAAGAGCTAGCCCCCCAGCCGGACCAACGTGTGCTGGACATAGGCTCTGGCAGCGGCTACCAAACCGCCCTGCTAGCCTGCCTGGCGGGGGAAGTTTACGCCGTCGAACGCATCGAGGAACTGGCAAACCGAGCCAAAGCTACGCTGGAGCGGCTGGGCATATCGAACGTTCATTTCCGCACGGGCGACGGGTCGCCTGGACTGCCCGCCGAGGCGCCGTTCGACAGGATAATCTGCGCCGCAGCCTCGCCTACCCTGCCCGACGCCTGGGCAGAGCAACTCGCACCAGGCGGGCGAATAGTAGCACCGATAGGCCCACGGGACATCCAGTCGCTCATCCGCGCAGACAAGCTCGGCGACAAAATTACCACACGCGAAATCTGTGGCGTGCGGTTCGTCCCGCTCCTGGGCCAGGCTGGCTGGTAAGACCGTAGCATGGGCGTCCCGCCCATGTTCCTTTTTCTTTTCCCTTCTTTTTTTCCTTTTTTCTTTTTTTGTCATTCCCGCGAAGGCGGAAATCCATTCTTTTTCTTTTCGAACTATATTTCTCTTTGCGTTCTTTGTGTTCTTTCACGGGAAATTTCTTTTTTTCTTTTTTTCACAGCCATCGCGGATAACATACTCATCTGCCGTTGCGTTTTTTTTGGGAATTTTTTGGAAAGGATACCCATGCGAATTTTCACTACACACCTGGCTATGTCTCTTGTTATCACCGTCGGGCTGATAGCCCTTGCCCCCGGCTGCAACAAACAGCCCGCCCACGAGGTGAATATCTCCCCGCCACCCATGCCCGCTGACCAGCCCGGGCAAAAACCCGCGAAACTCAAAGAGATCAGGCCACTGGACACGGGCCAAGCCGAGCCGGCCGACCCCCGTCATGGCCAGACGCCCCCGACCATAACCGAGGCGTCCTCCTCGATTGCCAAGCCCGCGACGGGTACCGCCGGAGCCAGGCCATATCACGTCCGCAAGGGCGACACCTATTGGAAAATCGCCGCCGAGCAACTAGGCAATGGCCATCGATGGAAGGAAATCGAAAAACTAAACCCAGGCCAGGAACGCACAAAACTAAAACCAGGCCAGGTAATCAAAATCCCCACGAAATAAGCCTGCCGCGGTTTCGCAGCACCTGTTTTACCATGAAGCACACGAAGAGCATGGAGACAGACGAGTTGCATGGTCAGCGGAATCCCCGGTTACAGCCGTTCGAAGATCGCCTGAAACAGATTGGCGGATTTTGCCCGAGGGGGGGGGGATGGTGTCGATATGAGCGTAGCTACAATTAAATCAGCCCGTAGGGTCGGCCATTGCCGGCAATTTTGGGACATATTGCCGACCCGATGGTCGGCAATCGCCGACCCTACCGACTGCAATTTAGTTGCAATGCGGCGGGGTCAAACAGCCTCGGAAAAGTACCCGGCATGCGGTAGTACTTTTTGTCCAGCGATTTCAGGTTTCAGGTTTGCCCCTTCAGCAGTCGCTCAAGCCTTACCTGGACTTGGCGATGGAAAAAATCGACATTATTCACAGCCAGGCCTTTCCGCATTGCGGGACTACTGTCCAAAGCCTCGGCGATATCCTGTAGCTCATTGGCTGCGTACAACACATCCGCACTCTGAAACGAGGTGTACAGCTTACCAGCCAGGCTAGCAGGCAGGTTGTCATACAGAATATTGTCAATCCGACTAAGCGTATCACTGTCATGGATTGGCATAAGGCTAATGGGGACTCTGGGGGGTAATTCGGGAGACAGCTTCCGTACGCATTGCCAGAAATTCGTCAGCGGCCAAATTGCATCCCCGCCTGAGCTTCTGCCTGAGATTCCGCGGGGGATGTTGTTCAGATGATGCTCAATTCGCGGCTCCCTAATCTTGTTATTCACGCAAAGCTGTAGACGCGGGGCGTCCAGTAAGTGATCCATGTCCTGCAAAATCGAGTTCATATACCCAAGCATCTTACGGTCATTCGTCTTGGTAAGGACTGCTGTATCCTGGTATGTAGCGAGGATGCGATACGCTGTCTCGGGCGGGGTTTCCAGTTCAATTAGCCTGGTCAGCAGACGAGACCGCAATCCCTCCACCAACCGCTTAACCGATACCCCTGGCTGAATCGGAACGAACAATACATACAAACTCTCGACATGCACACATGCCAACAGCAAGTCGCCGCCGTTGATAAAATCTACCGTGTTGACGCACCACTCCCCGAAGGTAGCCTGGGTCTTGTCGACCTCGACATACCGGGGAACACTGCCGACCTTTTTGAAAGCCTTGGTTGTGCAACGCAGTACAAGCATATTAGTTACCCTTGACCTCTCGCTCCATATCGTCTTACTATTCGCCTTCCCGGATGTGTCGGAGAAAAGACGCCAGATTACAGGATGTCCGACGCTCCCCGCCGCTTGATGTATTGGCCTGTGAAATCAAGAAGCGTCACTGTCGATAAATCCGTCATTAAGACCTATGGTGTTTCACCTTTCAAGAAATTGACCAAATAAAGGCTACCGAATCTCTAGAGCCAATTGCAAAACTGTTAATTTTGTCTGGATTTGAAAAAATTGAAAAATTGGCCAACAATCGTTATCCTATCGTTTTTAGGAGACTCAAGGATGAGACTGCTGGCCAATTTTGTTACGCGAATTAAAACCACTCTTCTGCCCGAACTGGAAATCCAAATCGGGCCTCTCTCCGACAAGGAACGGAAGTTTACACAAATCATCGAAATGATGCAAGTCGATCGTTTCACAAAAAAACTCCAATGGTGCCGCATCGGACGCAAGCCTGCCGACAGAACCGCGATAGCTCACGCGTTTATCGCCAAGGCTGTCTGGAACCTGCCGGGCACCAAAGATATCATTTATCAACTCAACGCCAACGCTACGCTCCGCCGGCTTTGCGGCTGGGCTTTCCCGTGGGAAGTCCCCAGCGAGAGTACATTTTCGCGAGCATTTGCACAGTTCGCCCAGATGGAATTGCCGCAGCAGATTCACGCAGCTTTGGTCAAAAACTTTGCCGGCGATCGCCTTGCCTGCCAT
>JAOZNE010000408.1:0-1280 GCA_029933955.1 Phycisphaerae bacterium | reverse complement strand
CTTTCATAAACTCAAAACTTTCCTGAGGCCTGGCCTTTTCGCTTTTGAGAAGTTCACGAATCGGCTTGAGCCGGTAAACTTCGTAGCTCAACGCCAACTCACACGCCCGTTCGATTTGCTTGTCGCTATAGTTTTTAGCGAGGCTTTCAAGCCCGACAAGAACGCGAATACCCGCGATGCCACGATGCTCAATCATCGCCTTGGCCCACCGGTTTGCATGCTGACCTATCCAGCCGATTCGCTTGAGCATACGGTCCGCACCGAGTTCGACTTTGGAGAATTTCCTGGCATGAATGTGTGCGTTATCGGTTCGGAATTTACCCGGCTCGACCTGGGCGTGAACGGCTATCTGATGCATCGACTTGTTGAATATCCGAACCAGCCGACCGTCCCAACGAACCCAGACTCGTCTGCCCAAATACTCCGGCGGAACCGAATAATATGACTTGGCGACCTCGACATGGCCATCGCGATGGACACTCCGTTGGCCTTCGTCAAACAGCGGGAATCTTAACGAAGGCAATGGCTTTAATGCGTCTCGCTCGTTGTCCGCGAACAGCTTGGCTACCTGCCTGCGAGTCGTTCCGTGGATGCGAGTGTCAGCGACATTCTGTTCCCATCTCAAAAGATATTCGTTCTGCCGGGCCAGGCTTGAAAACTTTTTGCCCTTCAACGCGTTGGACTGAACATAATTTATGCCCGATTCGATCTTGCCCTTGTGGCGGGGTGTGTAGGATTTTGTCGGCAGAATCACCGTGCCGTAATGCTCAGCGAATGAACGCAGCTTGGGATTCAGCTGCGGATCGTACCAGTCAGCTTTGATCACGCCGGCCTTGAGATTGTCGATTACGGTTGTCTGCGTAACCCCGCCAAAATACCAGAACGCGTTTTCAAGACATCGTATAAAAGCCTCCGCCGTCTGGCGATAAACGACCTCGCTGTAACCCTTGCGAGAATGGCTCAGCACGATGCGGAATACGTGAGTCCTGCGACGCTTGCCATCTGCCGTTACAACCCACGCCCCAGTGCCAAAGTCCACCTGTGCTTCCTC
This sequence comes from Phycisphaerae bacterium, assembly GCA_029933955.1. Taxonomy (GTDB): domain Bacteria; phylum Planctomycetota; class Phycisphaerae; order SM23-33; family SM23-33; genus B1-G9. The sequence continues at coordinate 229 of JAOZNE010000408.1, read as the reverse complement.
GCCCGCCAGGCACTCAAGCCGCCTGAACGGAAGCGGTAATGCCTGGTCTAACTTCCGAATGTACCGGCGGACGCTGTGATACTTGTGCGAAAAACCGCGCTCGATTACCAGCTCCTGATAGATTCGCTGAGCCGTCAATCCCTTAGCCAACTTCTTCTCGATAATCTCACGATAAGGCTCGCAGGCACTTCGGGCGGGGTAAATCTTCTTGGAAATTACGGACGAATTG
>JAOZNE010000157.1:0-5052 GCA_029933955.1 Phycisphaerae bacterium | reverse complement strand
ACCAGTCAACAACCCCGCGGTTGGATTGCTGAAAATCGGTCAGTTTGAGTAATTAAATACATCTCCGGAAAATCGTCCGAACATGACAATAATCCCACGAGACAATACCCCCCCCTGTCATTCCCAGCACTTATTTGCCATGCTCCAAAATAGTTGTTGATTTAAATAAAGAGACTTACGATATTCTATACTCTTGCAAATAAGTGCTGGGGGTATTTGGGCCTTGGTCTTTTTTTTCGGATTTCGTCATTCGTTTCCTTACTTGCCTGTTGCCTATTCGCCTTGGTGCGGGTATTTTTAGCGTGTCCGATTGGCGGGCGTTTTTGGTTGACGAAGGTGGGCGGTTATGATTTCGCGGATTCATTCGAGCATACTTCAGGGTATCGACGCCATTGGCTGTGAGGTCGAGGCTGATGTCGCCCGCGGCGGGATGGGCGACCTGAAACTCGTGGGCCTGGTAGAGACGTCCGTCAAGGGGACGCTCTCGCGAATCCGGGCTGCTATGCGAAACTGTGGCTACGATTGGCCTGGCCCGAAGATTACCATCAACCTCGCCCCAGCTGACGTTCGCAAAGAGTCCGCTGCGTATGAGTTGCCCATCGCCCTGGCGGTGATGGTAGCCAGTGGTCAGGTTGCAGCGGAGAAGGCTTGCGAGTATCTCATGCTGGGCGAGCTGGCGTTGGACGGGCGACTCAGGCCCGTCAAAGGTTCCCTCGCCTCGGCGATGCTCGCAGCAAAGCAAGGCCTGCGCGGCGTTATTCTGCCAGCTGAGAATGCCTCCGAAGCCGCGGTCGTCGAGGGTCTCGACATTATCGGCGTAAAATTTCTGTCCGAAGCGGTGGGGTTTTTGAACGACCAACTGCCCCTGGACGCCACAGCGGTGGACCTGGACGAAGTTTTCGCCCGGGCTGCGACCTACGAAGCCAACTTCGCCGACGTCCGAGGCCAGGAGGCTGCCAAACGCGCACTTACCGTCGCTGCGGCGGGGCATCATAACATCCTGCTGATAGGCCCGCCAGGCTCGGGCAAGACCATGCTCGCCAAGCGAATCCCCACTATTCTGCCAGCTCTGACCCTAAGCGAGTCGCTGGAAACCACGCGGATATATTCCTCGCGAGGCATGCTCGATCCGGGCCAAAGTTTGCTCGCGATTCGCCCCGTCCGCACGCCGCACCACTCCAGCAGTGCCGCCGCCCTGGTTGGCGGGGGTGTTATTCCCCAACCTGGTGAAATTTCACTCGCCCATCATGGTGTCCTGTTCCTCGACGAGTTTCCCGAGTTTGCCCGCTCGACGCTGGAGATGATCCGCCAGCCTTTGGAAGATGGCCAGGTTACTATCCCGCGGGTGCACAGCACGATGAAATTCCCCGCGGCGATTATGCTTATCGCGGCGATGAACCCTTGCCCGTGCGGCTACTATACCGACCCGAAGCGACCTTGCAAATGCTCGCCGTTCCAAGTGGAAAATTATCTCAACCGAGTGAGTGGCCCGCTGATAGACCGCATCGATATCCACGTCGAAGTGCCCCCCGTGCCCTGGCGGGAACTCCGCAGCGACCAGCCAGGTCTAAGCAGCGAACAGATGCGACAAACGGTCTCGCGCGCAAGAAAAATTCAGCGACAGCGGTTCGGCGACAATGGTTGTACGACCACCAACGCCAATATGTCGCCGCGACAGGTGCGACAATTCTGCAAGCTGGACGAGGCGGGGGAAACGCTGCTGAAACAAGCTATGACGGAACTGGGCCTGTCCGCCCGGGCACACGACAAGGTGCTGCGAATAGCTCGCACCATAGCTGACATGGAAAACCAGCAAAACCTCCAGGCCCACCACCTGGGCGAAGCGATCCAATACCGCCGACTCGATCGAAAACTGTGAAATTTTAGGGAATAGGGAAATATGGAAATTTGGGTGCCATGCTTCTGCTTGCAGAAGCATGTTTTTCGCCGACAATCAATACCTTGCACGCTTTTGCAAAAGGATTCTGACTTCTGAATCCTCAGCTCGCTATTTCTCGCCAGCCTGCGTTTATTTGTTCCAGCAAGCTGATGACATCTGCGATGGCTCGTTTGTCTTTTCTCATGCTGGCGAAGACGAGATGTTCTTGCATGAACAGGTAGAGTCTCCGCAGATTCTCTGCTATTTCCCCGCCAGCCTGGACGTCCAGCGAGCTGTTAAGTTCGTTTATGATAGCCAGGGCTTTGTCGATTTTCAGACCTTTTTCCGCAAAGTCGTTCCGCTCTATCGCAGCGAGGGCTTCCTTGAGAAAACGGATAGCTCCGTCGTAAAGCATCACGACGATTCGCCCAGGCGTTTGGGTGGTTACGGAGTTGGCTTTGTACTCGCTGACTGCATTAAAAGACATGGGTTTATCCTTGGAACAAAGTTATCCCAGCACTTATTTGCGAAATTTTATGGCTGGGCAGTATGGTTATTAACCTACCAACTGCTCAGAAACATGGCAAATAAGTGCTGGGTCAGTTATCAGTAACAGCAAAAGAAAAAGTTTTCGCGTTTTTTCGCGATTTTCGTAGTTTCTTTTTTCTTTTTCTTTTTCTGTTTCAAAAAATCCGTGGTTATCTGTGTTTATCCGTGGTTCTTTTTTCGTTGTTGTTTAGTCGCTGGATTTGCTGCTGTTTATTGATGAGAACAGCGCGCTGAATTGGCCTGACTGAGCTTCCATCAATGCCAGTGCGGCTTCGAGTCTGGCGAATTTCGCTTCGTATCGTTCTTGTTTGTCGATGAGTCTACCTTCCATGATATCCATTTTGGTATTGAGTTCATCGATAGCGTCGCTGTAGGTGTCGTCCCTGATCTCGAAAGGCCCGGTGGAGCTAAGCAGTTCGTCCGCGATGTCGTAGATAGCTCCACCCAGGCCCTGTTGCAGTCTGACTTCGTGCGTTTGGCTGGCGCTCGACCCGTCCCATGTTACAGCCACCTCAAGCCCGGCCTCGGCGTTGCCGGTGATACCCGTTATCTTGTTGCCATCGATGGTAGCTGCCCGCCAGGTTGTATCGCCGCTGTTTCGTATCCACGCGGCGGTGAGCGTACCTGCGCCATCGAAGTCAGCCTTCACCTCGTAGGTACCCTGCCCGGTAGACTCCAACGCGCTGTTGAATTGCAGATAGTTGCTGTCGGTAACGCCCCGCTGGTCGGCGCCAATAAACTGGATAACCTCGTCGTAATTGTCTTGCAAAGCTTCGCTCAGCGTGTCGGTGTCCAGCGAGAGTTGGCCTTCCTTGTCAAGCTCCAAGCCAATGTGCGACGCCATCGCTATATCGTCAGTCGGGCCGCTGAAACCCGGCAGCACGCTGGTGAGGGAGTTTCGGATAGCGTTTATCACGCCTCGCATGGTCGAGTCTCCCTGAAGCTCGCCGCTGGTTTCCGTCTCGGTGTCGTAGCCCGTGTGCAGGTCGATGGTATCGACGATGCTGTTGTAGCTATCGACGATGCCCTGCAGGCTGGAGGAGATGGAACTGTCGTCTCTGGAAAGGGTTATGGTCGCCTCGCCAGTGCCGGTAATGTTCAGCGTAACCCCCGGCAGGACGTCGGAGACGCTGTTCGAGCTGCTGGACATCCAGGGCGTCGGGTCGGACGGGGCGGGATAGCCATCGATGCGGAACTGGGCGTCCTGGGCATTTTGGGCGGTGGTGAAGTCCGCGGTGTCAAACCCATTGATGGTCGTGTTGGCGTCGTCGATGGTAACCGTGTAGTCCGCTCCGGTTTTATCCCCAGCCAGGACAAGATGATACGTGCCATCGTGCTTGATGATATTAGCTGAGACGCCCGGGTTGCTGCCGTCGTTGTTTATCAGCTCAGCCAAGTTGGCCAGGGTGGTGTCCGTCGAGGTGTAGACCGTGCGGGTTTGGCCATCGTAAGTGTATACAAACGCACCGGTTGCGACGTCCGTGCCGTCGGTATTGTTCCAGTCGGATGCTCCGTCTGCGAACTCGGCGATGGCTGTGCCGCTCTCCAGCGTCGCCGTCAGCTCCCCAGCTCCGCGTGTCTTGGCGGTGAAACCCAACGCGTAAGGCCCAGCTCCGCTAACTGACGCAGCGTCGTACTCCGCGGCCTCCTGAGAGGCGACGTTGATGAGCGAGACGACCTCGTTGAGAGTGTAAGCCTTGCTGCCTTCGAATGTTACTTCGATTTCATCCTCACCGCCGATTTGGAATTTGTAGGTTGCGCCGTCAGCTGCGGTGGTGAACCAGGTCGCCTCGGCGTCAGCGACGGTGTTGAGGTTCAGCGAGGTGGAGATGCTTCCGCCGGCGCCTACTTTCGTGTCCTGGTAGGTCGTGCCGGCGTCGTGGACGATTCTTTGCGAGGTAGCCAACTGGTCGATCGTAACGCTGTGCGAGCCTGGCAAGGCTCCGCTGGTGCTGCTGATTTCGACGACGTCCGAGTCGCTGGTGGAGCTTTTCACCGCCCGCAGGTCAGCGGTGGACCGCATCTCAGAGACCTGACCTTTCAGGTTATTTATGGTGTTTCGGATGGCCAGGACGCTGGCGCTCTTGGCTTGGTAGTCCGCGACATCGGCGCTCATGCGGTTATACGGGCGGTATTCCGCAGCCATCAGACCTTGGATGAGGACGCTGTAGTCGATTCCGGAGAGTACTCCACCCATCGATAATGTTGACATTGCCGTTCTCCTGCGATTCTTCCGACGACTCGGTGTCGTCTAATCAGATTATCGCAGCCAAGGTGGAATACTTGAGGGCCGGGCGAGATTTTTATTCGGCAAACAGGCAGTAGGAGTCCACGGATTACACGGATTTTTAGAAGAAGATTACACGGATTCTTTTTTTTATCAAAAATAATCCGTGAAATCTGTTTTTAATCCGCGAAATCCGTGGACTGCTGTTGCAATTTGTTGCCCGATTGTGCTTTAGTGTCATACGAAAAAATCCGATAATGGGTAATGTAAGGTTTCATTGCAAGTTACAGGAAGGTTGTACTTTTGATAAACTTAACCGCAGGCCGAGATATCGTACACCGTTGGGACGGGAACCCGCTGGTTTCCATTTCCGACCTGAGCTTCCGGTGCAGCGATA
>JAOZNE010000156.1:0-5061 GCA_029933955.1 Phycisphaerae bacterium | reverse complement strand
GCCGAGTCAGGCTTGGCCCGGGCAAGTTCGCCCGCTATTTTCCCTGCCAACCTCGCCGCTGCGGGGTCGCGCGGGTTCGTCTCCATCGCCAGGTCAGCCCAACGCAACGCCCGGAGCAATTCGCCAGTTCGACCAGGCCCGGGCGAGGACGTCAACAAAATCCGCGCGACGTTCATCTTCGCCATCGCGTCCAGCGGGTCAGCCAGGCTGGCGGATATCGCAGCGGTTTTCGCGCGGGCAAAATCGCCGCGGGACAAGGCCCCAACTAGCTGCTCGGTCTTAGCTTGTCTGTCATACACAGGCCAGGCAAGGCAAATCCCAACAGCGACAATCGCCCCCAGCAAAGCCCCAGCCAAAGGCCAACAGCTGCGTCGCAACGACACTGTCACCCCAGGCCCTGCCCCAGCCGCGGCGCCGAGCGTAATCCAAAACGCCGTCGCCGTGCCCGCTGCCCACAAGCCATAGCTCACCAAATTGTGGATCACGAACCCAACCGCCCCCGCTGCCAACGCCAGTCGCATAAATTTCCAAACCCCGTCGGGCAACTCAGCCCGCTCGCCGCCGCCCAGGCCCAGGCACCATGCCGATACCCCCAGCATCATCGCCAGGAAAATCGCCGGAACCAAGCCATCGAGAATAACGAGAAAAATGTTGGCATCCAAGCCACCCAGTTCGAATATCCATCGAGAAAACAAGGCCGAAAACACCACCGCCGCAAACGTCCAAAAAACTGTAGCACAGTCGCCCTCGGCTGTGGCTGTAGTACAGCCGCCCCCAGCTGTGGCTGTTTTCGTTTTCACCCTTCGCACCGCCGCTAATATGAACGCTATCAGTAAGCCGACATAAACACCCCCGCCGACCAGGCCAAACTGGCAGGCTGCGTGGGCGATGAAATTGTGCGGCGTCTTGACTTCCTCCTGGGCTTCGTCCCGGCGAACTCGCAAATACTCGTTGGGAAAATTGCCGCCCCCCACGCCAAAAAACGGACGTTCCGCCACCAGCTCCCCCGAGCCTGTCCAGTAAAACCATCGCACCGCCAGGGTCTTGCTCGGCAGTCGGCTTGTTGCCGCGCCCACCGCCGCTACGCCCGCCAAGCCCAGGATAATCGCTGCGAATATGCCCAGCGTTACCGCCCGCCATCGCCCCGCAAGCCTTTTGCCAAACGCAACCAAGCCCACTGATACCGCCACCACGCACGCCGCCGCTCCGATGCCGCCGCGAGATTTCGTCATCACCAAAGCAGCCACGCCGAGGACAACCCCGACCGCTGCGAGCACCCAAGCCAGGCCCGCGGGAGATATTTCAAATCTCCCGCTGCGAGATGCCCGGGCTGAACTTCCGCTGCCCAAGGCCCGGCGGGCGATAGCTATCTTCGCCCCCGCCAGAGCTACGCCGCCTGCCAGCAGCAGGATAAGCTCCGCAGCGAACAAATTCGCCAAGCCAAAGTAGCCCGTAACGGTCGTCCACTGTAATCTGCGGGCGAGCATTTTCTCGCCAGGGCTGCCGGGGGAAACGCCGAGGTTCGCCAGTTGCTGCAGCCGATTGGCCTGGAAAAACGCGATCCGCTCGGGGATTTCCTCCGCCCGCTGATAAATAGCCTTGGCTCCCAGCGTCGCGCACAGGGCGGCGAGCACAACGACCAACATCAAAAATCGCTGCCGACTCCTGCAAAGTTGCATAGCCACAAAACCAGCTACGAGCAACGCGGCCTGCTCCAGCCAAGTGTCCCAGGCGTTGCGTTTGTCCGCTGCCATCGCGGCACTGATAGCGGAGAGCAACGCGAAGGCCAAGACCCCCAAGCCCAGAGCGGGATATTTTATATCCAACCGCCCCCCCGCCGCATCAGCCAACAGCCAAAGTCCCGCCGAGGCCAGCAACAACATCGCGAAGGTTATCCTCGCAACCTCCGTCCGGTCGCTCATCGCCCCGCCTTGCCCGTCAACTGCACCAGCTGCAACCACAGCTTTCAGGGGATTCACACGAAACGGAACCTCCGCGACAAAGGCCCGCCCAGCCACGCACGCCAACAACAACGCAAAGGCCAAACTGCGAAAAAACGCCGGTGTCGTGGTTGTAGCCTTTGCAACTACGGCACCGAGCAACCGCGGCACTTTGGATCTGAATCCGCCCTTTTCGTTATTCATCGCCACCTCTATTTTCCAGCTGTTTCAAGATCAATTTATCGAAATCGCTTTCAAAGAGGCGGTCTTGCGTAATGCGGTATTTTTCAAATTCTGTTTCGGCTTTATCTTTTGCAATTTCCGTGGTTATTTTACCGGCATCCTGCAAAACAGCTCTGTCATCATATTCCAAAAAGAGGTCTAATCGTTTTGCCCAATCCTGCATAGTCATAGGTATTTTTCGCTTGGCCCTTTCTTCGGCAAGGTCTAAATAGGCATTTACGATCCGCCCGAGAGATTCCAATTCATCTTTGGTCAGATAGTTTTTGGCGATGGAAACATCGGTTTTCAGGATTTTTCCATCGGGGGAGTTTTTCCAACTGGTTAAACCCATTTTTTCCTTTTGGCTATCTGCCCGCTTGTAGATCAGTTCGGCAGCTGTATTTCCGTGAATTCCAAAATGGAGTTTATTTTGAACCTTTGCAAAAAAATCCTTCGTTGTTTTGGCGTCCTTGCTGTAATCCAGACTGGTGGCATAAATATCCGTTACTTTTTGATAAAACTTCCGTTCACTTAGGCGAATTTCCCTGATTTCGGCAAGCAGCTGTTCAAAATAGTTTTCATTCAAATAAGAACCGTTTTCAAGCCGTTTTTTATCCAGGACAAAACCTTTAATAGCGAATTCTCGCAAAACTTTGGTTGCCCACTGCCTGAACTGTGTAGCACGGAGAGAATTAACACGATAGCCAACAGATATAATGGTGTTGAGATTGTAAAAAGCCACCATCCTTTTCACATTTCTGCTGCCCTCTTTTTGAACTATTGGGAATTTCCCAATAGTTGAAATCCCATCTAATTCTTCATTTTTGTAAATATTCTTGAGGTGTTCATTTACAGTGCTAATATCAACTTCAAAGAGTTCTGCGATAAGTTTTTGAGTCAGCCAGATGGTTTCATTTTCATAGCGGGTTTCTATACTGTCTTTACCGTCTTGTGAGGTAAAGATCAAAAACTCAGCCGTGCTGTTTCTAATTAATTTGTTGTCAGTCATCTCTTTCGACCTTTCTCAGGTTTTCTTCACTGGCGGGGACTTTGTCTGTCGATTCCAACATCGCGATTATCATAAGGATGCAAATCGTCTGGCCGAAGAGCATCGCCGCCGGAGCCAGGCCCGTGGTGTGCGGCAGGACGGACGCTGCTATAGCAGTCCCAGCGGTGCACAGATAAATCGTGAGCAAGGTGCCCCGCTTGCTCATGCCCCGCTGCAGGAGCCTGTGGGAAAAGTGGCGGTTGTCGCCGACCATGGGGTTTCGGCCTTCGCGGAGACGAATGAAAATGACGCTGGTTGTGTCGTATATCGGTATCGCCAAAGCCATCAGCGGCACGAGCCAGCCGTATATTTCGCCGCTCGGGCCAAGCTTTAGATAGGTTGTCAGACAGCTCAGCACGCCCAGGAAAAAGCCCACTGGCAGCGAGCCCGCGTCGCCCATGAAGATTTTCGCCGGCGGGAAGTTGCGTACCAAAAATCCCAGCGTCGCTCCGATTACCAGGCACAGCCCGCCGGAGACGAACCACTGCCCCATGCCCAGCGACGCCCCCAGCAAAGCCGCGGCGCAGATCGCAGCCACGCCGGCACATAGGCCATCGGTGTTGTCCAAAAAGTTGAACGAATTCATTATCAGCACCAGCCAGCATATCGACGCGGCGATGCTCAGGCCCGGGCCTATAAGGGTGAGGATTCGCACGTCGCAAAAAATTACCACGAACCCCGCTGCGACGAATTGGGCCATCATCTTGACCCACGGGCCGAGGTGAAATTTGTCGTCGATAAGCCCGAGCAAGACCAGCCAAGCCGCCGCCAAGCCGATGCCCAAAGCCTGGGGAATTTTGCTAGCCGCTCCGGGTATGTGCCCGGCCAACTCCGCCGGCAACCAGCTCGGCGGGCCGCTGGCAGCCCAGATTTTCGCCAAGGCTAGCACCGCCACGCTCGGCAGGAGTATCGCAGCGAAGATAGCCAAGCCGCCCAACAAGGCCGTGGGCTGAGCGTGAGACTTGTGCAAGCCAGGCCTATCGACCATGCCAACCCGCCAAGCCAAGGCCCCGCAAAGACGAGTCGCCAGCAGCGACAACACGAACGACGACACGACAGCTCCGGCGATAACTAAAAATATCACGGCGAAACCTCCTGCATTTCCTGCTCGCGGAGCCTGGCCCGCACGGCGTCGAAGAACGGAAAATACCTGCCCGAGCCATAGTCCGGGAACGTCCAGGGCAAAGCCTGCCAGCCATCGCGATACTGTAAAGTAACCTCCGCAAAAACTCCGTCAGCCAAGTATATCCGATGCGAGAAATCCTTCATGCTCGCCAATATCAGCCGAGATTGCACCAGGTAACCCGGGTCGAGATTGATAGGCCGAGCCGGGCCGGCAGGCTGAGCGCGAGCCTGGGCGCGGGCGAAAAAATCTTCCAAGCCATTCGTGGCCCGTTTCACGCCAGCCAACTCGCCGGGGTCTATCAGCCTCTCAAAGGCCAAAAATTTCCGCAGCCGAGGCCGGCCCATTTCCTCGTCGTAATAAGTCGTAAAGTCAAACGGCAGGACGTCGCTACTGATATCGACAGGCCCCAGCAATTCAGTCAGCCGCTCCTGGGCAAGGTCAAACAATTCAGCCCGAGCGGATATCATCCCGCAAATAAACTTGACCAGCCGAGGTTGTGTGATAGCTGCCATAGATGAGATTCTCGCTGCTACCCGCCTGGCTGTCAATGGCGGCGCCCGTTATCTGTCATACCGGGTAGCCCGCCGTTACGTTGTTGATAACCGGCACGATGGAACCAGCCGGGATGCCGCACAGCTTGCCCAAGGCCTCTCGCAGAGCCAAAACAGCCGACAAAAAGAGGTCTAATATCCCACAAAACAAGGGTTTATACAAAGAGCGGTCGG
>JAOZNE010000155.1:0-5063 GCA_029933955.1 Phycisphaerae bacterium | reverse complement strand
AGGCGTAAACAAGCCTTTCGTGCTGATTGCGGGCGAGCGACGTCTGCGAGCTGCCCAGCAGGCAGGTTTTAAGACAGTGCCTTGCATCGTTCGCCAGGCTTCCGCCCAGCAGATGATGGAATGGGCGGTTATCGAAAACATTCAGCGAGCGGATCTGAACCCCATCGAGCAAGCCCGGGCATATCGCGAGTGCATAAGCCGATTCAAACTAACCCAGGAGCAAGTAGCCAAGCACCTGGGCTTACCCCGGGCCACAATCGCTAACTATTTGCGAATACTAGAGTTACCTCCTGAAGTCCAGGATTTTATCGTAGCGGGTCAGCTTAGTTTTGGTCACGCAAAAGTACTCGTGGGCGTGTCGCTGGTTTCGGACAGTCAGCTTGACTGGGCCCAGCGGGTGATTAGCGAGGGGCTGAGCGTTCGCAAGTTGGTCGAGCTGATCGCAGCCCGGAAGTCTGCTATTCAGGGGCAGGACGCCAAGTTGCCAGCCAAAAAATCGACTCCGGCCAAGCCTGCTTATTTGCGGGATATCGAGCAACAGTTAACCGAACGGGTTGGCACGAGGGTAACCGTCCTGCCAGGCCGAGCCAAACACCGCGGGCGTATCGTCGTGGAATATTACAATTTGGACGACTTCGACCGCATAGCTGGTGCGCTGGGACTGGAAACGCAGGACTAACGAGCCAATTGCAGAAATATAGCCTGGCCGCCCTCGGCTGGGCAGGTCGTATGAAAAACACTGGAAATGTGGCAAGTTCAACACAGCCGAGGGCGACTGTGCTACATTCCCGGATAGTTTTGCAATTGGTTCTGACAATAGCGGTATTTTTGGAAAAGAAAAGCGAACCACGAATGGACACTGATAAACGCGAATTTTTTTGTAAGAAGGAAAAAAACGGCGAAGCACGGATCACACAGATAAACACGGATTTTATGAAACAGAAGGAGAGGCGATGCTTGTTTGCAAGGGTTTAGCTATTTGAGATGCCTGGTTTGTGGATGTTGTTTTCTTTTCGATAATATTTTAAAAATAGTATGTAGTAACTGGTAGGGTGTGTGTTTTGTGTGAGAAGCTTGGGGAAATATTGAGTAACAACGTCTGTGACAAGAGGTTATATTAAATAATCTCGACGGGATTCTTGGTGAAAAGTTGTTGACAAAGACGTTTATAATTGTGGTTTACTTGGAGATTGACGCGAGGGGTTGTTTGGCGAGGCTATTTCGCTGGTGGTAGTCGATGGTAAACCAGGCAGTTGTCAACGCTCAGTTGAAAGGTTTTCCACCGGTTGTTCATAGTTTTTCACAACAAACTGTGAGGAACAAGCAGTTTCGATATTAGGATTTCGGATTTGTTTTTCGAGCTAGCGGGTGGGCGTTGTTGTAGACTTTTCGTAGGCGTTTGGTTGTCAGGTGTGTGTAGATTTGCGTGGTCGAGAGATTTTCGTGGCCTAGCATTTCCTGCACGCTTCGCAGGTCAGCTCCGGCGTTGAGCATGTGCGTCGCGAAACTGTGCCGGAGCGTGTGCGGGCTGATATGCGTGGGGATACCAGCCTGTCTCATGTACTTATCGAGCTTGCGGCGGATCGATCTGCCCGTCAGCCTACCCGCTGAACGATTGACGAACAATGGCCCGGTCGCCAGGCCTGTCGCACTGGCCCGCCTGCTGGCGAGGTAATGGCTGACCGCTCGCAAGGCCCCCTTGCCGATCGGGGCTAGTCTTTCCTTTCGGCCTTTGCCTCGAACGCGAACCGCTCCGTCGAACTCCCGCATATCCTCGATATTCAGCGCGACGACCTCGCTGATTCTCAGCCCAGCGGAGTAAATCGTCTCCAGAATCGCCCGGTCTCGCGAGCCTAGCAACGTAGTGGTGTCCGGCGTATCCAGCAGCCTGGCCATTTGGCCGATGTCGAGGAATTTGGGCAGGGTCTGGTCCCGCCTGGGCGTGCGGATGACACTCAGGGGCGAGGTTTCCACCAGCCCCTGGCGGACGAGATATTTGTAAAAACTTCGCAGCGTAGCGAGTTTCCTCGCAGCGGTGGACTTGCTGTAATCGCCGTTGCGGAGCTTGGCGAGGTACCGCCTGGCTTTGGGCGGGTCGAGCGAGAGTAGCTGCTGCTCCAGGCGTTGCGGGTCGATAGCGTCCCAGGCTGGGAGGTTCTCCAGCGAGAGATCCGCGGGGTCCTCGCCGAGAGCGACTGCGACGAGATACCGACAAAATTGGTGCAAGTCTGCCGCGTATGACCGGACGGTATGGGTAGAGAAGTTCCGCTCGACGTCGATGTAGTCCAAGAAATTTTGAACGATCCGAGTCAAGCCAAACGCTCCGTAGTATGGACGTCCCGTCCATGTTTTTTATGTAGCACAGCCGCCCACGGCTGAGCCAAAATTGAATATCCAATATCCAACCCAGCACTTATTTGCAAAGTTTCAGAGAGTTGTTAGCCTCTATAAAAACCGACATCCCAAATTTTTGCAAATAAGTGCTGGGGAATGACAAAGAAAAAACTCCGCAAAACACAGCATCGGGCTGGGCTACATTTTCTGTCGGGCCCGGGCCTGTGCCAATCCGCCTCGGCGATGATTTTCCGCAGCTAGCTGTGTTACTTTCCTGCCCCAGGTGGCGGCGTCTTGCCAATCGAAACTGACGCTCCGGTCGTCAGCCAACCTCATCACTTCCTCGATGACCTCGTCCTCTCGGCCTGGGGTGTAAGCCAGCACATAGGCGTGCCCCGCCTTGGCTAGATGTAGTGTCCTGATATCCATACCAGCCTTCTTTCACATGCCCCGCAGCTTCGCGGGCAATACATTGCTTCCAAAAACGTCTATCGGCAAAATCCCCCCGCCAACTTCACCGTGGGCGAGATTAAACCCCGGTCTTACCATTGGGCATCGTGTGCGAACATAAAACTGGCTGGTTATCCTGGGCAATTTCGGATTTCTTCGGATAGAGCTAATTCCTGAGACAATCCGAAATCCGCAATTTAAAATCCGAAATGGTTCCTGGTCTTCGTTGACGTTGTTGGCGAAATAGGCTATACTTCCGCCCGAGGTTTTTTGATGGCAAAGAGAGATGAGGGCGTGGGAGATGGGTCCTAAAACAGAACTGAAAAGGCTGCTTGCGCTCAAGGGGTCGCTGCGCCTCAATGGGGTGTTGGCGCTGCTTAGGCAGGCGTGCGATGTCGTCGAGGTGGACGAGTTGGACTCGGCCTTGGACGCGATGCGCAACAACCGGTTCGACGCGGTCCTGGCTGAAACGTCGGACTTCCTGCCATTGGAGCGAATCAGCTCTACCCAACAGGCTGCTGCTGTGCTGGACACGCTCAGCGAGGGCGTCTGCGTCGTAGGCCCGGGGGGCGAGCTGATCTGGGCCAACCCGAGGATGCGACAGATGACTTCCGCGCAGGTCGAAAAAGTCATTGCTGTTTGTCTCGAAGCGCTCGAGGGTTTTTCGCCATTGCCGGAGCAAAACCCGGGCGAAACCAAACGATTCAGTCTACCCCTGCCGGGCGAAAAATTTTGCGAGCTGACCTGCTCGCCGATTTACGACCGCCAAGGCCAGCTCCGCCACGTCGCAGCGGTGTTGGCTGACACCACCACCCGCAGGCAGCAGCAGCAAACTATAACCGCCCTGGAGCGTCTTGGTCAGGAGCTTTCAAGGCTCGACACCGACGCCTGCGGGAATAGGCCTTTGCCCGAAAGGCTTGGCATTCTCAAAGACCGAATCATCAGCTGTGCCAAAGAGGTGCTGAACTTCGAACACCTTGCTATCCTGCTGAAAGACAGCGAACAGAATAGGCTGATGTGGCTTTTGGCCGAGGGTCTGAGCGACCAGGCCCGGCAGAATGAGTTTCTTATCAGCATGGAGGGCAACGGTATTTGTGGCTATGTCGCCGCTACCGGCAGGAGCTATTTGTGCGCGGATATTCAAACGGACCCGCTTTACGTCGCGGGCCTGGACGGAGCTTGTAGTAGCATTACTGTGCCGCTCATGCTGCGGGGGCAAGTGGTGGGCGTGCTGAATATCGAGTCCGCCTGCCCCACGTCGTTTGGCCAATATGAGCTGCACTTCGCCGAGATTTTCGCAGCCTTCCTGCCCCTGGCGGTGCAAATGCTGCAACTCGGGCCTGACGGGGCGCCCGCGCGGGATAGCCAGGCTGATGAAACTATAGAGCCTGTAGCCTTGCCTGCGGGCCCGTTGGACGCTCCTGCCCAGGTGGACTTAGCTGGGCCTTTGAGCGATGTTATCACCGCAGCAGCTGGGCTTATGGAAGACTATATTGGTCATGACGATTTGCGTCTCAGGCTACAGGATATCATCGACAAGGCCGCTGCGATCCGAAGCTCCGCCCAGCCAGGCCCGCCCGCCCCCGCGCCGCTGCGGGCTATCACCCCAACTGACGAACCCACCCCAACTGACGAACCGAGCGACGTTAGCCAGGCCAAGCCAACGCCCGCTCCGCCAGTGCCACTACCTGTACCAGCCCCTGCCCCGATGGCTGAGTCGGCCCCGCCGCCACTGCCAGCAACGACCCAAGCCGAGTCCCCGCGAACCGACCGGGTACTCGAGGGCAAGAGAGTGCTCGTCGCGGACGACGAAGCCATCATTCGCAAGCTGATTCACGACATACTCGCTCCGTGTGGCTGCGTTGTAGACCTGGCTCCCGATGGCGTGGAAGCTATCGCCAACATGGCTGAGCATCAATATGACCTGGTGGTAACAGACGTCAATATGCCCGGAGCCAGCGGATATGAAGTCCTCGCTGCCGCCCGCACCAACGGCACGGAGACGCCCGTCATACTCGTAACAGGCTTCGGATACGACCCGAACAACTCCATCGTCCAAGCCTGCCAAACAGGCCAAGCCAAAACGCTCTTCAAACCTTTCAAAGTAAACGAACTGGTAGACCTGGCCCGCCAAGCGGTCCAAGGCGACTAGAAAACGATGTAGCATCCCGATACATTGCGAGACCCCCAATCATTGCAAAACTGTTCGGAAATATAGCCCAGCCGCCCTCGGCTGTGTTGAACTTGCTATATTTCCAGTGTTTTTTACACGACCTTCC
>JAOZNE010000154.1:0-5067 GCA_029933955.1 Phycisphaerae bacterium | reverse complement strand
CAACGATGATCTCATCGATTCGGCTGGATGGCTCAACAGCTTGCATGGCTATCGACGAGGCTGTATCGGTCGAGGTGTTTCGCGAATACGTGTCCGGAACTTATTCTTCGGGTGCCAAGCCCGGGGGCTTTTTGTTTTTAGGCACAGGGAGGAATCCAGGGGTTTGGATGAGCGATTGGCCATCGAATTTTTGCGGGTGTTTTTTGGTGTGATAGCCTGGGTTGTCGGTCTTCAATAGCTGTAGCAACGTCGGTACCAGGTCTATCGTGCGAGCGACGGAGATGGTCTTATGCGGCACGCCAGGCCCAGCCAATAGTAGCGGCACGTGCATGTCATCGCAGGCCCGCAAGCCGCCATGGCCTGCGCGGTTCGACGAGAGGAAGTCCCAGCCTGGCGAGGTGAAGATGGCAAGGTCGCCAGCCCGCGGTGCGCGAAAGTAAGCCAATATCTGGGTTGGCAAGCCTGGGTAGTCTGTATCGTTTGTAACCTCGAGCCATCGCCGCGGCCTGGCTGGCTTGCCCCCTAACAACTCAGCAGGCACCTTACCCGCCCAGCCCAGCGGGTCCTGCCCAACTGCGACGGAATACGAAATCTCCCCGCCAGGCCCAGCAGGTTGGGCGAACTCTACCACGCCGCGTTTGGTGCTCAGCTGGCAGCGGTTCTCGTCCGTCGCCCAGGCAACCACGTCGATAGCCTGGGCGGAGATGAGTTTTTTCGCCAAAGGCTGAACGTCCGCGGGGGTTGGTCGTTCGGGCCAGGGCGCGTAGCTGGCAACCTGTCCTGGAGCGTTGGCGAGCGGTTTTCGCAGGCACAAGGCCGCGTATCTGTCGCCGCAATGATAGAGCACCGCGTTGAATCGGTCGTAGTATTCGTCGCGATATCCTTTGGACGAATCTTCCCAAAGTCGCTCGCTGGCCAGGTTCAACCCGGGCTGGTCAGCCAGGAATTTTTCGATATCGAAATGGCTTTTCACATCGCCCAGGCTGTGGTCGCTGACAAGTGCGATGATGACTTTATCCAACAGCCCCGCCTTGGCCATGTCGCCCAGCACCCTGCCTAGCTGTCGGTCGGTGTCTCGCAAGGCCTGCTTATATTGCGGCGAGCTGACGCCGTGTGCGTAGGCTTGGAAGTCCGGGTTCAACAGGTAGAGATATGTTACCAGCGGGAACCGCCCAGCCTTGCGAGCCAGGCTCATCATCTCGCCCAGGCGAAACAGCGTTATCCGGTCGACCCAGTCGTACCAGCCAAACACGAAAGGCCCGACAGCGGAGAGGGCATTCTCGAAAAACTTCGTCGTCCCGCGGTGTGGCTGAAAGAAAATCGAGACGCTCATCGCGTCGGAGTTTTCGCCCGCGGCCTGGCCGTTGGCTAGCTCGAAAATGCTAGGCCTGTCGTAGTCGCCGTCGAGCATGTTTTTCTGGGCAAGGGTGTTGTAGTTTCGATAGACGCCCACCCGCCGATCGAACCAGAGGTTGCCCGTTATCCCATGATGGCCCGGCAACATGCCCGTAGCCAGGCTGGTGAGATTCACTATCGTAATCGAAGGTGTATTAGCTACCGCCCGCGGCGCGTACAGGCCTCGGTCCACGAAATATTTTTGGATGGCGGGCAGCTCCCCCGCCTGGAGCATTTTTTGGAAGATGCGACCGTTGACGCCGTCGACCACAAACACAAACGCCCCGCGAACAGCCTGGCCGCCCGGCGGGGTGAGGTCCAACCCAAACGAATCATCCTTGCCCCCAGGCCCGGGCACGCCGCAACCGGCGATAACCAGACACAACAGGCCAAGGCCGTAGGTTATGCAACTTGTTGCATGGCAAAAAAACTGGCGGGAAGTTAACTTACGGAATTCGGACATTATCCCGCACAGCCTGGGACATTGTCCACGCACCATTTCACAGCCCGCTCGATGCCCTCGTCGTATGAAACTGTCGCCTTCCAACCCAGTTCCCGCCGAGCCTTTTCCGCGGAGAAAAAGCACTGGCGGCCAATCAGCCAAACGCTGTATCGCGTAACCAGGGGCGGAGTTTTCCTGCCGACGAGATGGCCAAACAATTCCATCCAAAACGCGGCCTGGTAAGCTATGGCGTAGGGAACTTTCCGCTTTACGGGCTTGGCGCCGATGCACTGGGCTATTTTGTTGAAATACTCGCTCTGGGTAATGTCGCCGTCGCTGGAGAGGTTGTATATCTCGCCGACAGCCTTGTCGCTGGTCGCTGCCAGAATGCACCCCTGAGCTTCATTGGCCGCATAGGTGAGGTTCAGCAGGTTCGTCCCGTCGCCCAGCAGCTTGCCCTTGCCCGCCCGAATGGCTTTGATTAGCCGAGGCATGGACGCCCGGTCGCGCGGGCCGTATAGCCAGGATGGCTTGACGACGGTAACGGGAAAGTCGCCCCGCTCGTGGGCCTGCCAGATAAGTTTCTCCGCCTCGACCTTAGCCCGACTGTAGTAGCTCCACTTGTGCAGGTTCACGCCCAGGGGGGCTGTTTCGTCCAGCACCATGCCCTTGCCGTTGGGGTGGCCATAGCTGCTGATGCTGCTGATGTGCAGGAACCGCTTGATGCCCACAGCCCGCGAAGCTTCTATCATGTTTTGCGTCCCGCCGATGGACACGGGCACGAAATAATTTTCCCAGCTGCCCCAGTCTCCCACAGCCGCGGCTGAGTGGTAAACGGTATCGACACCTTTGAGAGCCTCAGCCAGGCTGGCAGGGTCGGTAACATCGCCGAAGGCTTTTTCCACGCCCCAGCTGTCCAGCACACCCGTGTCGCTGCCCTGTCGGACAAGTGCCCGCACGGGCTGGCCCTGCTCGATAAGATTCTCGATAATGTGGCTGCCCAACAGCCCTGTCGCACCTGTTACAAGATTCATATGATATCCCGATAAAAAGGCAAAATTTTCGACCCGGACGCCACGCGGGCAACCCTTCGGACGCCAAAGAATCTAGGCCAAAAAACGCACTTCGTCAAGGAAATCATTTTTTGAGGAGTCAGTAAAAAGAAAAACAGCGGAACACGAATTGCCCATTTGTCTATCTCCTACTTGCCTACTTGCCTATTCCCTGCCAGCAGTAGCATTGCAGCTACAGCCAGGCATCCTGCCAGTACCATCAAGCCTCGTCTGCGGGCGGGCTGATTGAGTTTCTCCGCCAGGCTCATCAACCAAGGGTCGGGCGGTGGGGGGTCTGGATAGCGAATTACGCTGAGCGTCCCAGGTGCGCCCGAGAGCAAAAATCCCCTGCCAGTGGTGCGGGCTACCTGCTCGCCAGCTGGATAAAGGCCCAGCCTGCTCCAGGCCAGGCGCTTGGTGAGAACCTCGTCCGAAGGAGCCTCTGCCAGCATACGATCCATCGCTTCGACGGTAGCCTGGGCTTCAGCCACCCGCAGAGCATCGCAGCTGCGACGATATTTCGCCTGCTGCAACTTGGCATAGGGCGGCAGGAGAACCACCGCCGCTACAATCGCCAAAGCCAGGGCGAGCATAAGGACAAAACCTACCCCCAGCAACACGCCCCCAGGCCCAGCCAGGCCGTCCAGCCCGGTTTTATGCCGGGCTGAACAGCTGGGGGAATCGTGTTGGTCGTTCGCGTTCGCGTCGTCGGGCTTGTTAGCCTTTGTTCCACATGGAAGCGCCATAGACTGCCTTGTCTCCCAAAATCTCTTCGATTCGCAGGAGTTGGTTGTACTTGCACACGCGGTCGGTTCGGCTGGCTGAGCCTGTCTTTATCTGGCCGGTGTTCATCGCCACCACCAGGTCGGCGATGGTCGTATCTTCCGTCTCGCCCGAGCGATGGCTGACCACCGCGGAGTAGCCATTGTCGTGGGCCAGGTTAATCGTCGCGTAGGTCTCGCTCAGCGTGCCGATCTGGTTGACCTTTATAAGGATGCTGTTGGCGGACTTTTCGTCCAGGCCACGCTGCAGGAACTTCACGTTGGTAACGAACAGGTCGTCGCCGACGAGCTGAACCTTCTCGCCGATTTTGGCGTTGAGTTTCGCCCAGCCTGCCCAGTCGTTTTCGCCCAGGCCATCTTCCAAACTGCGGATGGGATACTTGTCGCACCACGCCTGCCAAATGTCGACCATCTCATCGCTGGTGGCGATTCGGTCGGGCTGACTCTTGAAGAAACAGTAGCCTTCCTTGCCCAGTGCCTGGGCTTCGTTGACCATCTCGCTGGCAGCGGGGTCCAGGGCAATCCAGATATCCTCGCCGGGTTTGTACCCCGCAGCCTCGATGGCTTGGAGGATAAGCTCGGGGGCTTCCTCGTTGCTCTTCAGGCTCGGGGCATAGCCACCCTCGTCGCCCACAGCTGTGTTGTAACCCTTGTTTTTCAGCACCGTCTTGAGAGCGTGGAAAACTTCCGTACCCATCCGCAAACCCTCGGCAAAGGTCTTGGCACCCCAAGGCTGAACCATAAACTCCTGGAAATCGACCGTGCCGTCAGCGTGCTTTCCGCCGTTGAGAATATTCATCATCGGCACTGGCAGCGTAACAGCCTTGTCGCCGCCGATGTACTGGAATAGTGGAATTTGGGCGTCGTTCGCCGCTGCGTGGGCTGCAGCCATCGACACGCCGAGGATAGCGTTGGCGCCGAAGTTGGCCTTGTTGGCCGTGCCGTCCGCTTCGATCATCTTGTTGTCGAGGGCTTCCTGGCCTTCGACCTCCATCCCAGCGACGACCTTGGACAACTCGCCGTTGACCGCCGCGACCGCTTTGAGCACGCCCTTGCCACCATAGACGCTCTTGTCGCCGTCGCGAAGTTCGCAGGCTTCGTTCTCGCCCGTGCTCGCCCCGGAGGGCACCGCTGCCCTGCCCTGCACGCCGTTTTCCAGCAGGACATCCACCTCGACCGTGGGGTTGCCGCGAGAGTCCAGAATCTGCCGACCTTTGATTGTTTTGATTTTCGTAGCCATGTTGCCTTTCCTTGGAAATATCAGACTGTTGAGTTCTTGTCATTAGAAGACCGCAAACCAAGCCGCTATCTTACGCACCAGCCCAGACGATGCAAGCACAATGTAGATTTCACGCAAAATGTGTACGAGAAATTTTTCTGGCGGGGCCAGGCGGCA
>JAOZNE010000407.1:0-1298 GCA_029933955.1 Phycisphaerae bacterium | reverse complement strand
AGAAACCCCCTTCAAAGATCACGCCAAAAACCTACGGCGGCGGCACAAAACCCCCACGGCAAAAGTGAAAATTTCACCGCGAAAGAACGCAAAGAACACGAAGCAAAAACTCTACTCTTGTATCTGATAGTCTCGTTTTTCCAACCCCCCCCCGAGAACAATGCCTACAATCAGCATCAGCGGTATTGCTACCGCCAGGCGGATTAGCGTGAATTTTAGTCCGAGAACGCTGACTTCAAATAGTGTCATGGGGATGCGGCAGACTCCGGCGAAACCCAAAAACGAGAACACCACCTTCAGCGACGCCCCTTTCTTGCCGAGCGTATAAGCTAGCGGAAAGGCGACATACAACCCGCCCACTGTCATTGATCCCAGCAACAATGCCCACAGATAGCCTCGGATTCCACTATCATCGCCAAGATGCCGAATAATGGTTTCCCGCTTGATCCACTGTTCAAACAGTGCAATCAATATAAACGCGCAGGGCAGAATTTTCAGCATCTCGATTATTACATTGCCGAATTCCCGCCCAGAGCGAACCCCCGGGCCATAATCATATAAAAACGATATCCCTACCCCCACAGCAAAGAGGCCAACCAAAAGCAACTGAACGATTTTTTTAGATTTTTTAGGTTTTTTAAGTTTTTTAGGTAGGCTTACCACAGCAGATTTACCTCCCCAAAAGCAACGCACACAACCGCTGCTACCAACACCGCTACCAGTATCCCGGTAAGATTCCGAACGATTGTAACCCTCAGGCCGAGATATTGTATTTGCATGGGAAGGGTAACAAAGCCGACGTTCATCAGGGCCAGGGTAAAGCCCGCAAGTACATAATACGGAACGCCCTGGCTCCGCAGTGCGCCGCATAGCGGAAAGGCGATAAAGCCGGGCATCATAGCTACCGAGCCGACAACTATCCCCGCTATCAGCCCGCCAATCCCGCTGTCGCTGCCGATGGTTTTGCTGATGGCCGATTCCGGTATAACAGTAACCACAGCTGCGAACGAAACCATTACCAATAAAAACAGCGGCGTAATATTCCACATTCGCCTGGCTGCGACCCTAATAGCAGCGAGTGTCTTTTTCCTGCTCATAACGAGCGACACGCTCAGCGCGCCGACTGTACATATCCACAAAATCCAGTTCATCTTCGCAAGTCCCGTTTCACAAGGCCGACTTGCCCTTATACCCCCCAGGCCCGGCAAAAACAAGCCAGAAAAGGTCTTGACGGGGACTTTTTGTATGCGGTATACTATAATCCCTATTGGTTAGGTAGGAATTGCAAATGGTCGTTT
>JAOZNE010000153.1:0-5104 GCA_029933955.1 Phycisphaerae bacterium | reverse complement strand
AACCGGACATTTTAACTTTGCAGAAACACCGGACATTTCTACTTTGTCTTGACAAAATCAAATTTTGAAATTGACCTTGTCCTGGGCTGGATATAATGTACACCGTTTGGGAACCTGACTATGAAGACGCTCCGCCAGATGCGCAGCGAAGGGTTTTGAGAAAGAGGTATAAAAAATGGCTCGGGTGATATCGGATGAAGATCGTTTGGCTTTGGTTGGGTTGGCTCGTGGAGCGTTGGAAGCCAGCGTGCTTGGTAAGGCTTTGTCAAGCGTAGCTAGCCCAGCCAGCGCAACGGGGATACTCGCCGAGCGGCGTGGGTGTTTTGTAACGCTTACGAACCAGGGCAGGCTGCGGGGGTGCATCGGTACTTTTTCGCCCCAAAAACCTTTGGGCGAGCTGGTAGTGGATATGGCCCGCCAGGCTAGCTGCGACTCGCGATTCGTCATGGACCCGATAACCCCAGCTGAGCTGGAGCAGATTCATGTGGAGGTCTCCGTGCTTTCGCCGTTGGAGCGGACGGAACATCCCGAGGAGCTTGAGCTTGGCAGGGATGGCATTTATATTGTAGCGGGCGGGCGGGCTGGATGTTTTCTGCCGGAGGTTGCCACCGAGGCAGGCTGGTCGGTGGAGGAGTTTCTCGACGCCTGTTGCACGCACAAGGCAGGCCTGCCCGCAGGGGCCTGGCGAGAGTCAACTACGGCGGTGTATTTGTTCACGTCCGAAAAGTTCGGCGAATAATCACCAAAAACTGGAGCGACATGAAACTCACTCGATACGGAACCCGCGAAATTATCATCGCAACGGTGTTGTGCTGGGGGCTTTTTGGTCTGGCGGTGTACTGGGCCAGCTGCTCGAGTTGGCTGATTTTGCTCGGAGCTGACTTGCCGATATTGGTCTGGCTGTGGGTGCTGTGGTTCTTCCGCGACCCCGAGCGAGACATCCCTACCGAGTCGGGCCTGTTCGTCAGCCCAGCAGATGGCCTGGTTGCGGACATAACTCCACTGGGGCCTGACGGGCCTTTAGGTCGCCCCGGCGTGCAGATCGGAATTTTCATGAATATCTTCGATGTCCACGTCAACCGCATGCCCTGCGAGGCGAAAGTCCGGCGGGTAACGCACCTGCCCGGGGCCTTTATGGATGTCCGCAACCCCGTCGCCGCCGAGCGAAACGAGTCAGCTTCCATCGAGCTGACATATTCGCACGAGGGGGTCGAGTATCCGGTTATCGTCCGTCAGGTAGCGGGCCTGGTAGCTCGGCGGATAATAACCGACTGCCAGCCGGGCCAACGCTTTGCCCGCGGAGAGCGGCTGGGCATGATAAAGTTCGGCTCGCGGCTGGAGCTGCTCCTGCCGATCGAACTGGCAGGGGAAATCCGCGTTGCAACAGGCCAGCGCGTGCAGGCGGGGCTAAGCGTGCTGGCGAAAGTGTAGCACAGCCGCCCTCGGCTGTGAAAGCTTGAATGTAGCGTGAAAAACCACAGCCGAGGGCGGCTGTGCTACATGTTACGAAAAGGTTTCGAGATGATTTCCAATGCGAATAGCGAGAAAACAGGGGTGGCTGGGGATTTCGAAAAAATGTCTGTCGAAGATGTTTTCGACTCGCTGGGTTCCACTGCAACGGGGCTTAGTAACGACGAGGCCCGTCGTCGGCTGGAGACCTATGGGCCAAACGCGCTGAGCGAGGTAAAGAAAACCCCGCTGCTGAACTTCCTGCGATATTTCTGGGGGCCTATTCCGTGGATGATCGAAATCGCAGCGGTGCTGTCGGTGGTCGTGGGCGACTGGGACGATTTTGCGATTATCCTCGTGATGCTGCTGTTTAACGCGATGGTGGGTTTTTGGGAGGAACACAAAGCCTCCAACGCACTGGACGCGCTCAAGGGTCAGCTGGCCCTCAAAGCCCGTGCGCTTCGCGATGGCCAATGGCTGGAGATCGACGCGACGAACCTGGTGCCCGGCGATGTCGTTCGCCTGCGAATGGGCGACGTCATGCCCGCTGACGCCAAGCTGTTCGACGGCGATTATATCAGCGTCGACCAGGCTGCCCTCACCGGCGAGTCGCTACCGGTGGGCAAGAAAATCGGCGACATCGCTTATTCAGGCTCGGTCGCCAAGCAGGGCGAAATGTCCGCGGTGGTTACCCGCACAGGCAGCGAAACTTTCTTTGGTCGAACCGCCAAGCTCGTGGAAACCGCTGGGGCGGTTTCGCACTTTCAAAAGGCGGTCATGCGAATCGGCGACTTCCTCATCGGCATGGCTATCGCGCTGGGCGTCGTGCTGGTTATCGTCGAGCTGGCGGAGCATGTCCCCGTGCTGCACCTGGTGCAGTTCGTGCTGATACTCGTCATCGCGTCGATCCCCGTGGCCATGCCCGCGGTGCTTTCGGTTACCATGGCCTTGGGCGCGCTGGTCTTGTCCAAACGCAAAGCCATCGTCTCGCGTCTCCAGGCCATCGAGGAGATGGCTGGCGTGGATGTGCTCTGCTCAGACAAAACCGGCACGCTGACGCAGAACAAACTGGAGATGGGCGAGCCTGTCGTCTTCGAGGCTGCCAACGGCGCGGAGTGCATCCTGGCTGGCGCCCTGGCATCCAAGGCTGAGAATAAGGACGCGATAGACCTGGCTGTCATCGCAAGCCTGGCCAATCCAAACGCGCTGAAGGAATACACGCAGAGCAAGTTCGTCCCGTTCGACCCCGTCCGCAAGCGAACCGAAGCTGTCGCGACCAACGGGCAGGGCCAGGTTTTGCACTACACCAAGGGCGCTCCGCAGGTTATTTTGGACATGTGCAATCTCGACGAGCCGACGCGAAGCAAGGCTGATAGCATCGTCGGGGATTTCGCAGCTCGGGGCTATCGCACGCTGGGCGTTGCCCGTAGCGACGACGGCGTGGCTTGGCGGTTTTTGGGTATTTTGCCCATGTCCGACCCGCCGAGGGCGGACTCGGCGGAGACTATCGCCCGGGCGAAAAAGTATGGCATCGACGTGAAAATGGTTACCGGCGACAACCTCGCGATCGGCAGGGAAATATCAGGCCAGCTCGGCATGGGGACGCACATTCAGCCTGCTGGTGCGTTCTTCCCGGCTGGGAGTAATCCCGACGCACTCGACGCAGCTACGGCGAAAAAAATAGAGACCTCTGACGGGTTTGCCGAGGTTTTCCCGGAGCACAAGTACGGCATCGTCAAGGCCCTGCAGGCCCGCGGACACATCGTAGCTATGACCGGCGACGGGGTAAACGACGCCCCGGCCCTCAAGCAGGCGGAGGTCGGCATAGCGGTCGAAGGAGCTACCGACGCAGCCCGGGCAGCTGCGGCGATGATACTCACCGCGCCGGGGCTTGGCGTTATTATCCAGGCTGTCGAGACCGCGCGGAAAATCTTCGAACGCATGATGAGCTACACCATCTACCGAATCGCGATGACCATCGACATCATGTTCTTCGTCGTCCTGGCGATGCTCTGCTACCCCACCGTCCGCACTGCCGGCGGCGGGCTGAGCCATTTCGAGCCGCTCACAGCGGTGATGATTATCATCCTCGCACTGCTGGACGACATCCCCATTATGACCATCGCGTATGACAATACATACCTCGACTCCAAGCCTGTCCGCTGGGACATGCGGCGGGTTTTGGGAATCTCCAGCACCCTGGGCTTGCTGGCGGTGGTGCAAACATTTGGCCTGCTTGTCGTCATGCGAGAAGTCCTGCCTAATCTTGAAACCATGCTCCCCGGACTAGGGTTGAAAAATATCACCATCGACGGTCAACTTCAGCAGACCATGTTGTTCCTGCAGTTGGTGGCTGGCGGGCATCTGATGTTGTTCGTAACGCGAACGAAAAAGTTTTTCCTAGCCAGGCCCTGGCCCGGAATCCAACTGCTCCTGGCCATCGTCGGCACGCAGATTTTCGCGACGATTATGTGTTGGCAAGGTTGGCTGGTCCCAGCCTTGTCGTGGAGCCTAATCGGCATGGTTTGGCTTTACAATATCGTGTGGGTCTTCGTGCAGGACGCCGTGAAACTAGGCGTCTATCGGATGTTCAACAACATAGCCCACCGCAAACATCTCCTGTTAAAAACGGCCAACACCCCACTGGGCCACTACGGAACATTGCATCAGTAGAAAGAAGTCAGGAGACAAAATACAGGAGACAAAAAACACACAGCCTCTGGTATTCTGTAACTGGAATAAGGTCGAGCAGATATTGAAAAACCCCAAGCTGACAAGGGCCTGGGGCGTACGAAAAAAACACGCGCGAGAGGATTCGAACCTCTAACCTTCGGTTCCGTAGACCGATGCTCTATCCATTGAGCTACGCGCGCTTGGGTTTTTACAAGAGGCTGAATATACAGGCTTTTGCCCATTTTGCAAGGGGTTTTTCATCTTTTTAACATCTTCTCCTATTATTTTACTCGTCGCATGTGATAGCACAAAATCACCCTTTGGCGCACCTGCGCGCTGCGCATGCGCTGCGCTTTTTTCCGGTAGGCTCGCAGCCACATCATAAGTTCCCGTCGCTCGAGCTACCTGATACTCTGGCCGGTCGGGTTTCATTGATGGCAGAGAGTTCAACGCCTTTGTTTTGTCAGCTACTTGCAGGTGGGTATAGACGCCAAGGGTCAGCTTCGGGTCGCTGTGTCTGGCGAGTTCCTGACAGACCTTCACACTTGCGCCGCTCCGCACGATGTTGGAAATGAATGTGTGTCGCATGGCATGGAAATCAATCACGCGGCCTGAACCATCGCGATAAGTTATCCCGGCAGCATCCAAGTCCGCCCGAAGCATCTTGCCCGGTTTGTCCGACAATCGAAACGCAGCTTCGCCCCTGGCCTTGTTCGCAAGATACTCCCTCAGCAGTTCGGCCAGGTCAGTTCTTATCGGCTGTGTGTCGCATCGACGACGCTTGGAATATCCCGCCTGAACCGTTACAGTTGGCGGGTCGGTATCAAGGCTAAACGATTCCGGCGTAAGGCTTCTAATCTCGTTCGCTCGAAGTCGTAGCGAGCAGGCCGTGGGATTCCATCGCGTCGCAATCTTTTTCGCCCTCGCAGAGAAAGACCGGCTCGTCCTCGCCGGACTCTCGAATATCCGGCTGGTTGTAAAT
>JAOZNE010000152.1:0-5111 GCA_029933955.1 Phycisphaerae bacterium | reverse complement strand
CCCCGCCAGAAAATCCGGTCGCTCACCTATCCAATTAAGGGCCTCGTGGTTGTTGACATGGGTTTGGTTGGGTGATACTCTGTCGGTTGCGGTGTAGGCTTTCAGCATAGAGTGTAAGGCGTTTCGTTATGGCACGGAAAAAGAACAGTAAGGCCCTTTTCGAAATACTAAGTCAAGGCGTAGGTTCCATGGAAGTGCCCGACTGGGTCAAGGAATCTCCGCCTGCCCCGCAAGACGAAACCCCCGAGCCAACAGTCGAGCCACCAGCCGAGCCGCCCGTCGCGGAAGAGACGCCCGTTGAGGCTGCTCCGCCGTCGATGGACAAGCAGCAGCCCGCTGAGGTTGCTCCGCTGGATAACGAGCAGGGCCTGGCTGAAGTTGACGCTGAGGTTGTGGAAGTTCCTCCCGCTGAAGCTGACGCGGAACTCCCCGCTGAAGAGCTGGGGGAAGTCGAAGAGCCAGAAGAGTCTGGGGAGCCAGAGGAGCCAGAGGAAGTTCAAGCTCCTGCCCCGGCGGATATTGTCGAGGACGTCGAGGAACCCGACGAGGATATCGAGGATGTCGAAGAGGCTGAGCTTGAGGCTGAACCTATCGCCGATGTGGCGGATGGCGTTGAGGAAGACGATATCGAGGAGGAACTTGACGAAGATTTTGGTGGAAATATTGTTGACGATTTCGCAGCGGAGGAAGTTCAGACCCGTGCGGATATCGACGAGCAGTTGGCTTCCGCCATTGCGGAGATAGATTCCGAGGAGTTGGTCGCTGAGGCTATGGCTACGGTTTTGGCTCCCGAGACAGCCGCTGCCCCGGGCCAGGTTACAGGCGGCGGGGACATGGTTCTGGGCGAGCCTATGCTGCGTGTGGTCGGCGATCGGATTTACGTCTCGGTGAATTTCGTAACCGCTGGCGTGGTGGGCTTGGTGCTGCTGATGCTTCTGCTGGGTGCGTTTGTCCTCGGCAAGAAGACAGCTCCCAGCGAAGCTCCGACAGCTCCGAACCAGGCCGGGCCCGTCAGCCAAGCCCAGCCTGAAGCTCCGCCCGCGACGGAGCCGGTAGCGATAGCGGATGGCCCAGTCGAAGCCAAGCCAGGCCAACGGCTGGCCAGCCGATACTACCTCGTAATCGAAACGCTCCGCGGCGACAAGGCCAACGACTACGACGAGGCGGAAAAAATTATCGACTTCTGTTCCCAGCGAGGCCTGCCCGCTGAGCTTGTGAACATAAAAGGCCGCTTCGCCGTCTGGTGCCTGCTGGGCTATCGTTCCGACCGCAGCTCCGCTGCCTTGGCCCATGCCAAGAAGGTCGAGCGGGTGGGGCAGGAATTTTTCGCCAAGCACAAAACGTACCGGTTCATGCAGCGGCAAAAAAAGACTGGCCCGCTTCGGCCTTTCTTTATTGCAGGCACGTACAAAAAACGGTAGAATGCAGCACAGTCGCCCTCGGCTGTGTGTTTATCGAGTGTTTCAGCCGATTTTCACAGCCGAGGGCGGCTGTGCTACATTTTGTCGGTATGGCAAGATTTTGCGTGGTAGATTGATAGAGAACAATACAAATAAGCACCGGCCTGGCCGGGAGCGGGAGTAGCGAAAATGTCGTTGGATAGTTCATTGAAAGAGCGTGGCGGCCTGAAGGGTAGCCGAAGTGTGTTGACCCGGGCTGAGCGTATTAAGAAGATGCAGGAGATTGGCAAGTTCGACGAGAACGACAGCCCGTTTGGCCTGCCTAAACTTGCTACGCATCATTCCAAAGCTGGCAGCAAGGCCAAGAAGGAAGAAGCTCCCGAGGCTGAGGGCGAAGGCGAAGCAGCCGAGTCTGCGGAAGAATCCAAGTAGCGACGGAGAGCCGACATGCCTGAGTATGATCGGATCGCTGAGCGAATGGAGCTGCTGGACGCTTCGGGTATCCGCAAGGTTTTCGACCTGGCGGCGAAGATGTCCGATCCGATAAACCTCTCGATAGGCCAGCCTGACTTCGACGTGCCCGCGCCTGTAAAGGCCCAGGCTATCGCTGCTATCGGGCGGGGTCAGAACAAATACACGCAGACCCAAGGCACGCCCGAGCTGCTGGCAGCACTTCAAAAACAGTGTCTCCGCGAGTTCGGCTGGCCTGTGGACGACGCCGGGCGGGGGTTCATGGTAACATCGGGCGTCAGCGGCGCGCTGCTTCTTGCCTTCCAAACGCTCATCAATCCCGGCGACGAGGTCGTCTTCGCCGATCCGTATTTCGTGATGTATTCGCACCTGGTGCATCTCTGCGGCGGGCGGTGTGTGCCGGTGGATACCTATCCCGATTTCCGCCCCGACGCGCAAAAAATAGCTGACGCGATTACCGACAAAACCCGCATGCTGATTATCAACTCGCCCGCCAATCCAACAGGCTGCGTCTACACCGAGGACGAGCTGCGGGATATCGCAGACCTGGCCCGGCGGCGCGGGCTGCTGGTGGTCTCGGACGAAATCTACAACCTGTTCTGCTACGACGAGCCTTTCGTTTCCATCGCGTCGATGTACGAAAATACGCTGCTGATGCGGGGCATGAGCAAGAGCTACGCTATGACAGGCTGGCGGCTTGGCTGGTGCACCGGGCCTAAGAAAATCATCGAGAAAATGACCACGCTCCAGCAGTACACGTTCGTCTGCGCGCCGAGCATGGCCCAGGCTGCGGGGCCGACAGCCCTGGAGACCGATATGTCTCGGCAGGTCGCAGCCTTCGCGCGAAAGCGGGAGATGGTCTATGACGCTCTGGGCGAGAGCTTCGACCTGGCCAGGCCTCAGGGCGCGTTTTACGCCTTCGTCCCAGCCCCCGGCGGCGACGCTACTGCCTTTGCAAAAAAAGCTATCGAAAACAATGTGCTGGTGATACCCGGCGAGTGTTTCTCGACCAAAAACACGCACTTCCGCCTAGCTTACACCACAAACGAAGAAAAACTCGCCCAAGGCCTGGACATCCTCCGCTCGCTGGCGTAAAAATTGCCAGCCATCAGTAATCAGCCGTCATGCCGTCAGTCATCAGTAAAGACGACAGAACACGAATGCCACGAATAAAAACGAATGGCACGAATTTGTTTCGATAAAAAGACAAAGCTTTTTGTGATTGACTTTTATATCAGCCTTGCAGCCCAGCTTGGCCTTGTGGCCTGGGTCGGCTTAGAGGCCTAGCAGTTCCTTGGCGGTGTCTACCGCGCTTGCTGCGTCGGGGCTGTAACCGTCGGCTCCGATTTCATCGGCGTAGCTTTGGGTAACCGGTGCACCGCCGACCATGGTCTTGACTTCGATGCCCGCCGCCTGAATAGCTTTGACGACCTCAGCCATCTGCGGCATGGTCGTGGTTAGCAGCGCGCTCATCGCGACGACCTCAGCTCCTTCGGACTGGGCAAGCTCGACGAACTTGTCAGCTGGGACGTCAATGCCCGCGTCGACAACCTTCAGCCCGCCGCCTGTGAGCATCATGCCCACGAGGTTCTTGCCGATATCGTGCAGGTCGCCCTTGACCGTGCCGAGTACAACCGTGCCGACAGGCTCGACACCAGCTTCGGTGAGTTTGCTCTCCAGCAGTTCCATGCCCGCCGCCATCGCACGGGCGGCGATGAGAACTTCCGGAACGTAAATTTCGTTGGCTTTGAACCGCTTGCCAATAACGCCCATACCAGCTACCAGGCCATTGTTGAGAATCTCCTGGGCGCTGACGCCTTCGTCCAAAGCTTGCTGTGTGAGTTCGGAAACCTTGTCGCGGTTGCCCGAGATCAATGCTTCTGCCAATCCTGCCAAATCTGCCATCTCTAAATCTCCTGAAAATAAAACCACTATAATAAGGGATACAAACCAAATTTTATGCCAGCCGGAAAAACACTTAACCGTGCTTTGGGCGATTTTCCATCAAATCCGCCAGATGTCCAGCTAATTTCAAGTTTTTTCTGAATTTCTTTCCCGAAGCATCGCATCGTCGCCGCGCAAGGCTGCACCTTTTCTCAATTATGTCATGGCTCCGGTAGTTTGTAGTAGCGAGCTTGCTGCTATTTCGTCGCTTTTTTATCAGCCTGGGCAGGGGCCTTTGGGGCGGGCGATTTCTTTTCCACCTTTGGCGTCCATGGCGGGGGGTTCTTGGCTAGGACGATGTCGTTTTTGAGGTTCGCCAAGGCCAACTTTGCCAGACGGGCCTGGTTTACCACCGGGTACCCCGCGAGAGCTTTGGTGTCTATCACAGCCTGGTACAGGTCGCCGGCCAACTTGAAGTTGCCCTCGTCCTCTGCCAACTTGGCCAGGCCCAGCTTGGCCCCAGCTACGATAGGCACCTGCAGCGGGAAGTCGTCGATAACGCGATTGAAAGACGCCTTGGCCTGTAGCCTGGCCTGGTGGCGACCATCGGCTGTCTTGGCTTGGAGAGATTGGGTGCTATGAATCAAGCCAACCTGCAGCAGAGAGTCTGCTGCGATCCAGCGGACAGCGTCTTGCGAGGAGAGCGACTGAAACCCGTCGAGCAATTCCGCCTGGCCAGCTCCCACAGCCAGGCTGCTACGCTTGAGCTGATTGTACTGCCTTTGCACATCAGCTCGGGTCGCACCAGCCCGGCGATCGAAATATCCCCACCCCGTGAAAACCACAGCCAGCAACAGGACGGCAAGAAGAATCTTGTTCCCATGTCGGCGAAAAAAATCAATTCCCTTAGCCAGCTCGGCATCCAATGTGTTGTGCTGCAAATCGTGTCGTCGTTCAGCTTTCATAATCCATTCCAGTTAAAGTAAAGAAAACGCAAGGCAGGAAATTTCCTGCTTGCCTGTTTGTCTATCGTCAAGAGTCCACAGATTTTACGGATTAAAAACAGATTTAGTGAACCTTCAGTTTCACAGACTTTTTTTGATCAAAAAAATCCGTGTAATGAGCCTGTTGCACAATAATTCTCGAATCCAACCATTGGATTCGATAGCCGCGTAAGAGAGGTGGCTCAAAAATCTCGTTCTCACACAGTTTTTGTCAAAAATTCAATTCTCTCATATTTTCAAATCATGTCCGGCCAGCTGAGACAAAATATTGTACCAATCAGCCCAAACGCTCGTTTTTCTCACGCCCAGCGGGCTTTTCCGCTACGCCACAGCTTTAAAATGTTATGCGTGG
>JAOZNE010000151.1:0-5130 GCA_029933955.1 Phycisphaerae bacterium | reverse complement strand
GCGGTTGAACCATCCAACTCGACGACATCTCGCACCGAGCCTTGATGATCAGCCAACGCCCAATAAACCCCGTGCGTGGGGTCGTCGATATATTCATCAGCAAGAATTTGATCTGTGCCCGGCCCATGGAGATAGCGGTGGGTGAGGTCGTAGGACTGGCCTGCTTTTTCAAACTCGGCGACGATGTCCTCGCCGTCGTAGATAAAGTGTGTGGAGGCGGCCTGCTCTGGCCCGGGGCCGTCGGCGTCTACGGATTTGATGATCCGGTTGTTGAAGACATCGTAGGTGTATTGAACTTGTTGCGTTACGAGGCCTGCGTTGTCTTTGTTGACGACGCCGATTAGCCTGTTGCGATGGTCCCACTGATATTCGACGATTTTGTCGTCGGCGGGGTCGGCTGATATTCGCGTGCGGGTTAGCAGGTTGCCCTCGTCGTCGTAGGTATAGTCGAATGTGCCGTCGGATGTCAGGCGGTTGGCTGCGGCGGTGTCGTAGTCTGCGCCGCTACGATTACCGGCTGCGTCGTAGGCGTAGGCTTCGTCGGCTTGGTAGCTGTGGTCGGCGCCGGTTAGCTGGTCGGTGGCGTCGTGGGCATAGGTTGTCGTGCCGTCGGTGGATATCATTTGCGTCATCCGCCCGGCCGAGCGTTGTTGATAGCCTCGGCGACTTTCTCTGCCAGCTGATCCATATCCTTCGTCCATACGGTTTTTAGCTCTTGCGGCGTGATCTTTTTGTCTTCCATGACTTGCTCCTAAAACAGGGTTGATGTAAGTGTTGCAAGTCATTGTAAACAAGGGACTAGCGTCGCGCCAGAAAAAATGTCACTCACATTGGATAAATAGAAGCTATTGATGCTTGAATTACAAACTTAAACAATCGGTACTCCGCTGATATATCGCAAAAGCGCGTATGATATTGACAGCCCGGCCAATACCGGCCTGGAAGCCGCTTTGGCCGTCACTCAAGCCAGTTAAGTTGATTATTCAAGGTTCAATAAAAATTCGCAGTTGCCCCGCGGCTGGACCTCTGGTTTCTTGACGGCTGGGCTTCAGATCCATCGCGCCAGTATTATCAGCCCGATGAATATCAGGGGGAATATTATGCGGCACAACTTGTCTATCCGCCGAGCCAGGGCCAATCGTTCGCCCTGGGCCAGCAAACTGGTTATCACGACCTGTAGGAACGCCATAAACACCAGAATCGTACCGCCAATGGTCAACATGTCCAGCCGGGTGAGGTAAGGCAGGGGCGGAAGCATAGCTGCCAAGGTGAATCTGAATGCTATCAGGGTCAGTACCGTACTGCTGGCGATGGCGAATTGCATCTCGGCTCGACGGGGGTCCACCCAAAAGGGCACCCACGACATCATGACTATCAGTATCAGCGGCATCGCAGCTTGCCAGATAAAATATATCGAATGGCGCCTGGCGGTAAACTCGAATGCGAAACCCGGCGCCTGAAGCAGGGCTGAGAGGCGGTAGGGTTTTACTTCCGCCCGATAACTCACTATGCCCCAGTCCGGCAGCGAGAGCACCTTGGCCATTCCGCCGCCGACCAGGCCGCCCGGAAAGGCTCCGGGGGTCAACTCGACGTCCCTCGGATCTATCCCAGTCAGTGCGAAGTGGATGCTGAACTCCTGAGTGTCCAGGGGGAAGTCCCGCAATCTGAGCCGCTGGGACAACGGCCCGACATACTGCTGGCGGAAGGTTACCGTGCCGTCGGGCTCGATCATTGCGATTCTCGGCAGGGGCATCCGCAGCCGAGCCTGGCGATTGGTCAACAGTATCTCCGGATGCCAGATACTATCCAGGGCGACTATTCGCTTACCGGGACCCGGATGGGCAAGACGCGAGTCTTTCCATCGTAGCAGTACCACGGCGTTTATCTTGAAGTTCTGCTCCTGGCCATTGATCTCGTCAATGTCCATCAGATATACGCCGAAGTCGATTTTCAGAGGCTTTTGGTGGTTGCCGGGCCGCGAGAGCACCGGCCCTTTCTCCCCGGCCAACGCCGGGCCGGCCACGAACACGACGGACAAAAACGCCAGCGCCCCCGCTAGAGTATAACGACGAATCCTCATGGTCCGCAGCTCCCGCTCAGTTCCGCAATCTGTCTTGTCTCCACTCTACACAATCGCTCTGGTCGCCGCGGCGTTTCTACGTTCCTTCGTGGACTGGCTCGGCGGCGTCCTGGCTTTGTTCCGGCTGAGCCTCCCGCTGGCCCGTGCCCTCGAAATAAAGATGGCGGGCATCGTCGTCCTCGTCGTCTTCGTTTGGTTCGCCGGTTTTGACGGTAACGACTATCTTGGCTTTGTCCTTGTAACTGCCTCGGAGAATTTCCTCGCTGATGGGGTCTTCGATATGATGCTCGATCGCCCGCCGCAGGGGCCTGGCTCCGAAGTCCGGGTTATAGCCCTTGTCGATGAGGAATTCCTTGGCTTCGTCGTTGAGATCCAGCTCCAGCCCGTGCTCGTCCAGGCGTTGTCGCACCTTGCGAAGCTCGTATTCCACGATGGTCGTCAGGTCGTCGCGACACAGGGATTTGAAGACGATAATGTCGTCCAGCCGGTTGATGAACTCCGGCCTGAAGTGTCGCTCGATTTCCTTGTGGAGCAGGTCTTTGGTTTTTTCGTAGGTCGCTTCCTCGTCGCTCTTGCCAAAGCCGAACCCGCCGCCGGACTTTATCATCTCCGCGCCGATATTGGTGGTGAGAATCAATATCGTGTTGCGGAAGTCCACTCGCCTGCCGAACGAGTCGGTCAGCTGACCTTCCTCCATCACCTGCAGGAGCATGTTGAACACGTCGGGGTGGGCCTTCTCGATTTCGTCCAGCAGCAGCACCGCGTATGGTCGCCGGCGGATTCGTTCGGTAAGTTGGCCTCCTTCTTCGTAGCCCACATAGCCGGGTGGGGCGCCGACGAGCCTGGAGACATTGTGCTTCTCCATATACTCGGACATGTCGATCTGAATCAGCGATTCCTCGTCGCCGAACATGAACTCCGCCAGGGCCTTGGAAAGTAGCGTCTTGCCCACGCCGCTGGGGCCTGCGAAGATAAACGACCCCATAGGCCTGCGTGGGTCTTTCATGCCGCTGCGTGCCCGGCGGATGCTTTTTGAAATCGCGACGATAGCTTCGTTTTGGCTGACGACGCGTTTGTGCAGCTCGTTTTCCAACTCGAGCAGCCTTTGGGCTTCTTCCTTCTCCAGCCTGGTCAGCGGCACGCCGGTCATCTTGCTGACGACCTCCGCGACGACTTCCTCGTCGACGATCCCAGCTGATTCCTTGCCCCGGTCTTTCCACTCCTTCTGCATGGTTTCTTTTTCCGCCCGGAGTTGCTCTGTCTGGTCGCGAAGCTCCGCAGCCTGCTCGTAGTCGGCGTTCTTGACAGCTTCGTCCTTTTGGGTCTGAAGCCGGTCTATCTGCACCTCGATACTCGCCAGGTCCGGCGGCTTGGTCATGTTTTTCAGCCTGATCCTGGCACCGGCCTCGTCGATAACGTCGATGGCCTTATCTGGCTGGACTCGCCCGGTGATGTATCGGTTGGACAGCTCTGCCGCACTGACCAAGGCCTCGTCGGTTATCTTCACGCGATGATGCTCTTCGTATCGGTCGCGTAGGCCCTTAAGAATCGCCACGGTCTGCTCATGGCTTGGCGGGTTGACCACGATGGTCTGAAACCGCCGTTCCAGGGCACTGTCCTTCTCGATATATTTTCGATACTCGTCCAGCGTGGTGGCGCCGATGCACTGTATCTCCCCGCGCGACAGGCTGGGCTTGAGCACGTTGGCTGCGTCGATGGCGCCCTCCGCTCCGCCAGCTCCGACGAGTGTGTGCAGCTCGTCGATAAACAGCATCACATTCTTGGCCCGGCGGACTTCGTTCATAACCGCTTTGATGCGTTCTTCAAATTGGCCTCGGTATTTCGTCCCCGCTACCATCATCGCCAGGTCGAGCGCCACGATACGCCTGTCGTGCAGGATGTCGGGCACTTCCTTGCGGATGATGTTCTGGGCCAGGCCCTCGACTATGGCGGTCTTGCCCACGCCCGCTTCGCCAAGCAGGACGGGGTTGTTCTTCGTCCGCCGACATAGCACCTGGATAACCCGCTCGATCTCGTCAAGTCGGCCTATGACCGGATCCAGCGAACCCTCGCGGGCCAGGGCTGTCAGGTCGCGTCCGAAATTGTCCAGCGCGGGCGTCTTGCTTTTGGTTCGCTTGGCTGAACCCTGGGCTGCGCCGCCCTTGCCCCCAGTCCCGGCGGTAGCCAGGCCTCCGTCTGCAGGCTCCATGCCGGCACCGAGCAGGTTTAGCACCTCGTCGCGCACATCTTCGAGCTTCAGCCCGAGGTTCAACAACACCTGGGCAGCGACGCCGTCGTGCTCTCGCAACAGCCCCAATAGCAGATGCTCCGTGCCGACATAATTGTGGTTCAGGTTCCGAGCCTCCTCGATGGAATACTCGATAACCTTCTTGGCCCGGGGGGTCTGAGGC
Organism: Phycisphaerae bacterium; assembly: GCA_029933955.1. GTDB lineage: Bacteria > Planctomycetota > Phycisphaerae > SM23-33 > SM23-33 > B1-G9. The sequence continues at coordinate 639 of JAOZNE010000151.1, read as the reverse complement.
AGCTTGCCCATCGTTACCATATCAGGCCCAGCTTTGACGAGTTTCTCGACTTCCATCCGAACCTTGTGTAGCTCGACGCCGAGGTTCTTCAGGACATTGGCACCAACGCCGGTACCTTCCTTAACCAGGCCAAGCAGGACATGCTCCGTGCCGATGTACTCGTGGTTAAACCGCTGGGCTTCCTGATTAGCCAGGGCCATTACCTTCCGCGCGCGTTCTGTGAAGCGTTCAAACATATCGTTTTTATCTCCGAAAATTTCTTAGTTTTTAGTAACCGCTCACGGCTACGCAACAATTCACCATAAAACACATTTCACCATGAAGCACGAAAAGCACAATTCACCATGAAGCACATGAAGTTCTTTTTAGCTCCGTAGGAGCTGTGTGTCCTACTAATTATATCCTGTAATTATATCAAAACCGCTCGGAACGTCTACCTGGCGTCCACCCAGCCCGGAGCATTGTAGCCGATGACCGGGGCGATATTCAAGCCCGCAAAAGCATCTGGCGCAGCAACGACCAGCCTCGCCATCCACCAAGCCAAGCTGACGAGCTAATGTTTTATCGACACGAGCAAGAGAAAAGTTCAAAAAACAGGGGAATAGGCAGGTAGGGAATGAGCAAGTAGGGGAATAGGCA
>JAOZNE010000406.1:0-1310 GCA_029933955.1 Phycisphaerae bacterium | reverse complement strand
AATCCGAATGGGTCTGCCCGGAGCACACAGGCTATGCCCGCAGCAAATTCGAAGCCTGGTGGCGGGCCCGGTCTCGTGAGTCTTTTCCAGGCACTGCCCAGGCTGCCGTTGCGATGGCCGAGGCAGGCTGTCTGGCCCAAACCAAGGCCATCACCGTTCGCAGCGTGGCGGGCGGCCGGAGCGAGAAAAAACCGTTCGACCGCATTGTTGGCTACGAACTCGGTGAGATTCCGCCGCGCCAGGATGGCAGCGACGAATGCGATGGCGACGACCTGGCCTGTCCAAATTGGCCTCCGGATGATGACGAAATACCTTTTTAACAGGAGAAGTTTATGGCTCGCCCCAACATAAAAAAAACCGGAAACACCGCCATCGATCGCGTCGTCGATGTGCTTGATTTGGTGATGGCCATCGAGCTTGTCCAGCTTGAGGATCTTATGCAGCAGGCTCACGAGTGCGATGGCAGACAGCTTGACGACCCACCCGAAGTCTTTGCCATATCGCGTCAGGCCCTGCGGATGCTGTGGCACTTTCGCTGCAACCTCGACGCGGTGGATGTTCACACGGAGGCCGAATGACGCTTCTGGAAACGACACAATCTTATCTGTCCGCAGGGCTTTGCGCCTTGCCTGCAGGCCGGGCGGAGAAGTTCCCGATCCGCCAGGTTGGCAAGTGGGGCAGGTTCCGCGATCGTAGCCCTACGGCAATCGAGCTGGATATCTGGTTCGCGACGGAGCCGGACGCCTTGTGTCTGATCTGCGGCAAGGCCAGCGGGAATCTCGAGGCGATGGACTTCGACAACGGCGGCGAGGCGCTTTCAGCGTGGGAAGCTCTCGTCGAAAAAATAGCACCGGGCCTGTTCGGGCGTTTGGTGATCGAGTCGACCCAGTCTGGCGGATGGCATGTGCTGTACCGCTGCGAGCAGCCTGTCTGCGGCAACAAAAAATTGGCCCAGCGGATAGACGCCGAGACTGGCGAGCTTATCACCCTCATCGAAACCAGAGGCCAGGGTGGCTTGGTAATCTGCGCCCCGACGCAAGGCTACGAGATCGCTCAGGGCGACATTTACAATCTGCCGATTTTGACGACGGACGAGCGTGCAAAGCTCCTGCAGGCAGCGGTCGATTTGAACGAGAACTGCAAGCCATCGGGCTCTTCAAACAGCGGCGATTCTGGCCTGGAGACTTCGAACCATCAGCCTTGCGCGTCGGACAATTCACACCGGCCTGGCGATGATTTTAATTCACGCGGAGACATTCGCCCTCTGCTGTGCGACAGTGGCTGGGAGTATATCCGACGCGACGACACCG
>JAOZNE010000150.1:0-5150 GCA_029933955.1 Phycisphaerae bacterium | reverse complement strand
TCCACGACTGTTGATGCTACCGCATCGGCCTGGCCAAAACAACCTCGTAAAATGGCTGTGTAATTTCCTCGTAAATCAAGGGTTATTACTCAAACTGACCGATTTTCAGCAATCCAACCGCGGGGTTGTTGACTGGTTGATTAGTTAACTGGTTAACTGGTAAAAGATTACAAAACAAATACGCCAAAGCTCTCTGTCCAGATAAGACCTGGAAAACAAGGGTTTTCGACGCTGTAAAGATTTGTGTAATTCTTTACTAATCAACTAGTTAACCAATCAACTAGCTACTCAAACCGGTCGGTTTGAAGTTATTCTTCTTTTTTTCGCACCAGTGCGCTGAAGTGGGATGATGTTATTGGTAGCAGGTGGGCGGCGGCGATGTTGACCGTACGCAGGAATTTCTTTAGGCCTTGGCTTTGCGGCGATATCCAACTTGTCCGCTTGAACGACATCTCGGCGATCTGCCCGCCATTGGCTCGGATAGCCCGGCGGAACTTTAGCGGGCCAATGCTTCGCTCGTATGGCGAGGGGGTGTCGTCGCCGGAGTAGAACCGTTTCAGCCGGCGTTTGAGCAGGCTTGGCAAGATCAGCGCCGCTCGGGTAATCGCCCAGGCGTTGGGTTCGTTGAAGCAGGCCAGGCCACCCGGTTTGAGTACTCGCAGCAGCTCAGCCAGCGTTTGCTCGATAGGCCAAATGTGATGCAGCACAGCGAACGCCGTAACCAGGTCGAAGGTGTTGTCCGCGAAGGGCAGCAGCCTGGCGTCGCTGCAGACGCAGAAACTGGCTCCGCGGGCTTTGAGCAATTTCAATGGCTCAAGTACGGTGTCCTGCTCGAAAACCTCGCAGCCTGCCCGGGTGAACCGCTCCAACAAAAAGTCGCGGCCAGCTCCGATGTTCAACAATTTCTTGCCCGCAAGGTCGGGACAGTGCTTGCGGATTTCCTCGAAAAAACCAGCCCGACCGCCGCCTTCGCAGTCGTTGGCGAGAAACTCCTCGATGCGCTCGGCGTTGAAATCCAGAAAGCCCGCGTCGTCGTTTTTCCATCGTTCCCAGAAAAGTATCTCCCACCCCAGCGAGTCTTCAGGCTCATCTTGGCGGAACTGGCCAAGCTGGTCCGCGGTCAGCCCAGAGGCTTGCTTGGCTTTGTTTTCCAGACTGGCTAGGTGCTGGGCGTAACGCTCGGGGTTCGTCAGAATCTCAGCTCGGCCTGGCTCGGCGAACATCACCGCTGCGCCCCCAGCTTGGGGATACTCCCGCCCGCACGAGACGCACCGCAGCCCACCCGGCAAGTCTGGCCCATCGTCGCAGCAAAGCTCCCGCCCGCACTGCAAGCACCGCAACAACGCGAAATTTTCAGCCCAATCGCTCATTATGCCTCTCTTATCCGATTGCATATTACTATCGAGAGTCCACGGATTACGCGGATTTTTAATCAAAAGAAAATCCGTGAAATCCTTTTTTTAATCTGTGTAATCCGTGGATTATCTGTTTGCATTTGCCTGTATTCTATCGGATTCTATATGCGGACGAAAGACATGGATGTGGGACTTAGAGCAATGAAGGATTCTTTGCAACCTGGCGGGGGGTATCGTGGCGTGGACGATTTGCTGGGCTGTATCGCCTCGGTGCAGTCGCGTCGGCGTAGGCTGATTGTTTGCTCGGGCTTGGCTTGGGCGGTGACAGCGGCTGCGGCGGCGCTGCTGGCGGTTTCCATGCTAGGCTATTGGCCTGGCCAACCTCCGGCAGCGGTGCGATGGGGCGCCTTTGCGGTGCTGTTGGCTGTGTGGGGCGGAGCGGCAGGCTGGCTTGTGGCGCGCGTGCGTCGCAGTAAATTTCGCCCAGCCCAGGCAGCGAGATTCATTGAGCAGTCGCAGCCTGAGGTTCGCAACGACCTTATAAACTCCGTCCTCCTGGCCCGGGACGACCGCCAGCCAAGCCCGCAGCTGGTGCAGCGTGCGATCGACGAATGTCGTTTCCGCATCAGCCAGGCCGACCTTGGCCGTAGCTGCATTCCTCTGCGGCGGGCAGCCAAAAACCATGCTATAGCAGCAGCGGTCGCCTTGGCGATGTTGGGGATATTCGCGACGCTCCAGCCTGGCCCGTTCGCCCGCGGGCTGGTTGTAGCCACGCAGCCTGGCAGTTACGTCCCAGCTGACAATAACCTGGAATTGCAGGCCCTGACGCCCGGCGACGCGAAACTTTTCCCAGGCGAGCCGATGACGATATCGTTGGCTGTTCTGGCAAAAACCCCCGCCGGCGCCGCGGGAATTTCCGCCGAGGTTGTGATTGCAGGCCAGGCCAACCCACGGGCGATGCTGGCGGAGACGCCGCTGGCTGGGCGGGGGAAATTGCGCCCGTTAGGCGAGGAATCCACCAAAAAGTTCCAAGCTGTTCTAGGCCCGGTTTATCAGCCCATGCGATATTTCGTCCGTGCGACAGGCCCAGCTGGCGAGGGTCGTTGGCCCGCGGATCGGCCTTGGTTTACCGTGGATATTCGAGACCTTGCCATCGAGGATTTTTCCGTGCGATACGTTTACCCCGCTTACACCGGCCTGGCTGAGCGGGTCGCGAAGTTGACCAGCCAGGCTGGGGGAATCGAAGCTCCGCTCGGCTCGCGGGCGACGATTCAGCTGAGGTTCGCTGAGCCTGTGCCGAGAGGTCATATCGAGTTTCGCACGGGCAAGCGCGAGGCTATGTTGGCCCGGGATGGCGGGCGAGTTCACGTCGCAACTTTTCCCGTCAACGCAGCAGGGGGGTATAAGCTCGTCTTCGCCGACCGGGCTGGTCGGCTGCTCCGCCAACTGCCAAGTCAGGCCAACGGCGCCTCGGCGGATGGCTACTACGACATCGTCGCCAAGCCTGACCGCCCGCCGACCGTCGCATTCGTCAAGCCAGGCCGAGACGTTACCCTGCCTGCTGGGGCGAAGCTCAGGCTGAAAATCCACGCGTCGGACGACTTCGGCCTGACGGGGCTGAGTTTGCAGGCTGGGAAACAGGGTCAAACTTCAGCCCGCGTCGAGAGCTTTCAGCCTGGCGATTTGCTCGGCAAGACCCAGGCCACCGCGACGCACGAGTTGGGCCTGGCTGGCTATGCTCCCGGCGAGCAGCTGATTTATTATGTCGTCGCGATCGATAATCGTAGGCTAAAATCGCCCCCTGGCCCGCAGCGGACAAAGAGCAAATCGTTCCGCGTTACCATCGCCCGGGCCGGGGCCATTGACGCTCAGCGGGCGACCATGTTGGCCAGGCTACAAAAACAGCTGATGGAAATCCTCCGCCAACAGGTGCGACAGCGTTTCAACACCGCTCGGGCCTGGCGGGGGGAATCGCTTGACCAAAGCAGAAAATTGGGCGCCGAGATATTGGCTGGTCAGCGGTCTATCCAGGTCGGGTTGGAACAGGTCGCTGCGATTCTCCGGGCAGACAAAACCCCGCCGAGCGAGCAGGCTGACCAGATAAAACGCGTCGCCATCGCCCTTGTAGCCAACGAAGCTCCCTTGGCGGTGGACCAGGCGGAGGTATTGTCCAAGCTGGCCAGGCTGGCAGATAGCCGAGCTTCGTGCGAGTCGCTAGGCCAGACACAGGGGCGAATTGTCCGCGTTTTGCAGGAGTTGCTGGCGATGTTGCCGAGCTTTTCCCAGGCTCTGGAACAGGCCAGTCAGACCCCCGGGGGTGACCTGACCCCCGAGCTTCGCCGGGAGATGCGGGAAAAGCTGGCTGAGGATTTACAGCGGTTCCTCGCGGAGCAGAAGAAAATTATCCAGGCCAGTCGCAGACTGACCAAGAAGGCGGTGGACGATTTTTCCCAAGCGGACGAAAAGCTGCTTCGCGACCTGGTAGCTTTGGAGGACAAGTGGGAAAAGTTTATGAACGAAGCTTTCGCCGATTTCTCGAAGCTAGCCCAGCAGGATTTTTCCACGCCTTCGATGCTCAAGGAACTGATAGCTGTCAAGTGCGATATAACTATGGCCAGGGACGCCCTGACAGCCAAGGCGGTGGAGATAGCGACCGCTGCGGAGGAGAGCTCGGTGGAAAATGCCGAGACGCTCACCGCCAATATCGAGAAGTGGCTGCCCGACGAACCAGACCGCAAAAAGTGGAATATGGAAGCGCTCCAGGAGCAGCAGAATACCGAAATGGCTGAGCTGTCCGGCGAGCTGGAAGACCTGATTGGCGACCTGCTGGAAGAGGAGGAAGACCTTTTTGAGGAGATGGACGATCTGAGCAGCAAATCCACGATGAGCGGCGATAAAGGCATAGGCTGGGACGCTTTGGACGGGCCTATTTCCAACATGAACGCCCAGGGGGTAACGGGGAATCAGCTGCCCAACACCAGCGAAATTTCAGGCCGAAGCGGCGAGGGTCGCACGGGCAAGTCTGCGGGGGAATTCGTCGAGGACAAAGCGGTCGGCAAGGGCGGCCGACGCACGCCTAGTAGGCTAAGCCATGACCCGTTCCAGAAGGGGCAGATAAAAGACGTCTCGACCGAGCCGCCAGGCGGAGCTACCGGCGGGGGCAAACTTTCAGGCGCGGGGGCTGAGGGACTCGAAGGCCCAAGCCCAGCGGAGCTTGGCAGGCAGCTTAGAGCTTTGGCGGGCAAGCAGGCTGCTATCGTCAACCGGGCTGAGCGACTAAATGCGAGATTCCGCCCTGGCAGCTATGCGGGCTTCAGGCTGCGGCAAAGCGTTCTGCTGATGAACCGTGTGCAAGCTGACCTGGAGCGAGGCCAATATCGCAACGCCCTCCGCCAGCGGGCAGGACTGGCTGGGACGCTGCGAGCGACGCGGGATATGCTCGGGCGGGACAGCCAAATTGAAGTCGCCCAAGACGCCGCCAAGCCCATGCCCAAGCACCTCCGCAAAAATATCTCCGACGCCAGCGGCAGCAAACTCCCAGCCAACTACAGCGAAATACTAAAACAATACTACCGCCGACTTGGCGAGAATAGGGAATAGGCTGGCCAAATGGTGAGACTGCGAAAAACTCCGGTTTAATATTTTCTCTCAAAAAATATTGGCTTGCTATTGATTTGTGTATCGCGATGTATTGCGCTGTATTACGTACGAATACGAAAGCAGAGGTGAAAAATACACACAAACCTCAAACTTCCCGATTTTTTCGTAGGGTCAATCACAACAGGTCCCTCCGAA
>JAOZNE010000149.1:0-5153 GCA_029933955.1 Phycisphaerae bacterium | reverse complement strand
ACAGGGTACCCGGGCATTTGTCGAACAAAACCAAAAGATAATTTGCCAGCGGATTGCACATTGGGTATGATGAATTGGTTATCAGTTATCGGTTATCAGTTATCAGTAAAAACAAAAAACAGCCACCCAGTCTGATAACCGATTTCGATTTCGATACCGATACCGATTTCGATACTGATAACCGATAACTGATAACTGATAACTGATAACTGATAACTATTATGTCAGAGCATGCGATAATTCAGGAGATTCTTGGGGTTTGGAAGCTTCATCTTCCGCCTACGAAGTATAAGCACAATTTCTCTCTGCCTGGGCATCAGATGCACCTGATTCTTCAGGTGTCCGGGCGTCATCGCGTAGCTGGCCTGGATTACTACACCAAACGAGGCGACCTGATTACCTTTTACGAGGCTGAGGAGAGGGAGATTTTTAACAGGAAAATTCCCGCTATCTATTATTCGGTTGGTTTTTTGGCGGCGGACCTGCCGCCCTTGCCGCCGGAGTCTCGCATTGTGCCGTATTCGCGAGCGATTCATCGGGCTTTCAAGAGGCTTTACAAAGCTTCGCGTCTGCCCGAAACCTACGAACGAAAACTGAAGATGCTCACTGCCCTGGGCGAGTTGCTGCTGGCGGTGGACGTCTCGGCCAAGCGAGGCGTGGCTAAGCAGGGGGCGGACGATCCGTGGTGGCTGTTGGAGGGTAGGCTGCGTCGGAACCATATTTTCAGGCCCTCGCTGGACGAGGTCGCTGAGATGGCGGGTTGCAGCAGGACGCAGGTTGTTCGGATTTGTCGCAAGACTACGGGCATGAGCCCGATACAGCGGCTGAGGAAAATGCGAATGGAAGAGGCTTGGAGTCTGCTGGCCTGGTCGCCGATGAACGTGTCGCAGATTTCAGACCATTTGGGCTATCCCAGCATACACGGGTTCACCAAAGAGTTTACGCGATATTTCAAGAAACCCCCTTCAAAGATCACGCCAAAAACCTACGGCGGCGGCACAAAACCCCCGCGGCAAAAGTGAAAATTTCACCGCTGGGCGCGGTGAATTCTGACTCCTGACTTCCGACTCCTGTCTCCTGCCTACTTTTCTTCGAACCTCATGAGTTCGCCGAATGAGAATGTCCATTCCGGGGTTCGCAGGGTTGCGTTTGGGTTATCCTCTGGCGGGGCTGGATACCACGGGCCAGCCTGGGGGTTGGCGGGGTTGACAAGGATGTGCATGTCCTGAGCGGGGATAAAACTCTGGGCTAATATGAAACCCTTTTGGCCTGTCTTGGGATACTCAGCCAGGTCGACGACGATGGCGGCGTGGCCTGGCGTGCCCGGGTGGATGAACACGTCGCCAATCCGCATGTCGCGGGCGCTGTTCACCGGCACAAGCTCCGCTGCGAGCGACCGCGTGGACATCCGGGCTAAAGCTGCGTCGAGACACTTGCGGAACTCGGCGCGCGAGGGGGCCTCGGCGGTGAAGTTCAATGGCCACTCGTCGCCCCGGCCTGCTGCGACGAGATACTCCGCTCGCAGACGGACAATCGCGCCGGCAGCTTGTTGGAGATTTTTCTTACCCGTGTCGATATCGATTACGGCGAAGTGGGCGTTTTGGTTATGCTTGGGCTTGGTGGTGTGCAGCAGGACCTGGCCTTGGCCTGGTTTTAGTGGCAGGAACCTCAGCCAATGTGCGAAGCTGCCAGGCTCGCTGGCGATGCGTTGCAGCCCGGCAGGGGGGGGGATTCGCGCGACGATGCTCTCGGCGGGGTCGTATTGTTTCGCCCAGCCAAACGCATCGCTCGGCGGCGGGGTCAGAGCGGTTGGCGGGGGAGTTTTTTTGTTGCTCTCTTCGGCGCGACGTTTGAACATTCGATTTTGCAGCAGCACGCCGAAGCCCAGCATTCCCACAGCCAGGAAAATCAGCAGCCCGCGGAGGATTGGGTGGGGCTTGTTTTCCCGCAGCGACAAAGGCGGGGGCATTTCGTCCAGCGGGGTTTGCGGCGGGGTTTGGCCCGGGGTTTGGCCCGGCTGCGTTTTGTCTTGTTTGCCTGCGGTGTCCATGTCCGAAGTATTGTAATAAGTTTCGACAGAAAAACAAATGACCAAGCTGAAATCACGACGAGGAGTCTATGACGAAAAAACCCCCAATGCCCAAATACCCAAATATCTATTCCCTGCCCCCCCCGCGCCGAGAGCTGTAGGAAGGTGCCCCAGCCGGGTGCCGGGTGCCATGCTTCTGCTTGCAGAAGCATGTTGATTACTGGATACTGCCGGCATGAATTTTAACGAAGATCAACCCCACCGAAAGCGATGTAAACGATGGGATATTCCTTTCGACGCCCATTGTCTGACATTCTCCTGTTTCAAACGCCAGGGGTTTTTTCGAAATGAATTCGCTTGCCAGTGATTTCTCAAATCTTTGGCTACCGCGCGCACGAAACACCCATTCGACCTCTGGGCCTATGTTATCACGCCCGAACATATACACATCGCGCTACTGCCGCATGATGGAACGAAAATCAGCGATATTCTCAAAATCGCCAAGCTATCTCTTGCACGCAAATTTCTGAACCGGGCTTGACGGAATTGTCCATCTTTTTTAGCGAGAATGCGGGGCTTGCAACCCAATGGCAAAGTCGCCTATCGTTTTTGGCAGCGTGGCGGCGGATACGACCGAAACTTGCGATCTAGCCACGATGTGCTTGAAAAGATTCGATACATTCTCGCCAATCCGTATCGACAGAGATACTATACCCGTAATTCCTTCTTGAACATTGACCTAAAACGTGCTTCTATAAGCAGAAGCATGGCACCCGGCAATTGCATCAATAGTACAAATTAATTGTAAAATAAGCAGATGAAAAAATGAAAATTGGAATACCTAAAGAAATTAAAGTCAAAGAAAACAGGGTTTCCTGTACACCTAATGGAGTGCACCAGCTTGTTAATTCGGGACATAAAGTATACATTGAAACCAAAGCCGGCCATGGTTCCGGATTCTCCGATCAACAGTATGAACGGGCTGGTGGGATAATTGTTCCCTGTGCCGGCGATGCGTGGGCTGCGGATATGGTAATTAAAGTCAAGGAGCCCATTGAGCCGGAATATAAATTCTTCCGCAAGGATTTATTGCTTTTCACTTATCTTCATCTGGCGGCAGAAAAACCCCTGACCGAAGCACTTTGCAGGTCAGGCGTAACCGGTGTCGCTTATGAAACAGTTCAGGTTGGCAATCGCCTGCCTTTGTTGGAACCGATGAGTGAAATTGCCGGCAGGATGAGTACGCTTATGGGTTGCTATTATCTTGCCAAGCCACACGGCGGAAAAGGCGTTCTTCTTGGCGGGATACCGGGAGTTCCCATTGGTAATGTTTTGGTAATCGGCGGAGGTACGGCGGGTTTAAACGCCGCCAGAGTAGCGGCCGGTATAGGTGCGGATGTTACCCTGCTGGAGGTTGACATTGACAAGATGCACTTTATAGATATTTCTACGCATGGTTCCATTCGAACGATTTACTCGAACGAAGATACTTTGCTTGAAAAACTACCTGAGGTTGACTTGCTGATAGGTGCGGTTTTAATTCCCGGCGCCAAGGCTCCTAAATTGATTAAACGGGATTTTCTTAAACGGATGAAGCCGGGTACTGTTTTTGTTGATATTGCTATCGACCAAGGTGGGTGTGCTGAGACATCAAAAGCCACTACCCACGATAACCCTATTTATTTCGAAGAAGATATTTTACACTATTGCGTCGCTAATATGCCTGGCGCTTATGCCCGGACATCGACGCAGGCATTGACCAACAGCACTCTGCCCTATGCTGTTAAACTTGCAAATTATGGTATTGAGGCATTCCAGCGGTTGCCGGAATTGTATCTGGGCGTTAACACTTTTGATGGCGACATAACCTGCCAGCCGGTAGCCCAGGCTCATGATATGGAATATAAAAAATTACAGGCATAAGGAAGATAGCTATGAAACTTGGGAAAGCACATATTAACATTAACAAACCGGTTGAAGCGGGATCGTTTCAGAAGATGGTTTATACCTTTGAAGCCGGACACGCAATAGATGACAGCGGCTATGTCAAAATTGTTTTCCGCTTTGCCGGAGATTTTGGCACTCCGCAATTTGATAGACCCGCAGAGCCCAATTATTGCTCTGTTGCAACCAATGCTGACTGTCGGATAGAACCTCGCTGGGATCCCAAAGGAAATACCCGCCCGTGGGGTAAAGCACTTTATCTGAAAGTCAAGGCTGGCTATCTGGATAAGGGAGAAAAAATCACAGTTATCTTTGGAGATACTGCCAAAGGTTCTGCTGGCTGGCAGGTGCAGACATTTTGCGAGAAAACCTTTGAATTCAAAACGCTTGTCGATCCTTTTGCGACTTATCAATTCAAAGAACTTCCTAAATCGCCTACCATTAAAATTGTCCCGGGCAAGCCGGTTCGGGCTGTTTGTCTCGCTCCGAGCCAGGTACTAAAAGGCGAGCCGTTCGACTATTTCATTCGCACAGAAGACAAGTGGGGCAATTCTGTCGGCAAAGCCAAGCGTCGTCAACATTTGGGCTTTAAGAAAATCGGCTCGCAGTGTTTCACTGCCAAAGATGAAAAGTCTGGCCTCAAGGCAATGTCAAATCCGATAGATATAGCTTCTGAAACGAATAAACTTTCTTATTACTGGGCGGATTTTCATGGCCAAAGTGAAGAAACCATCGGCTCCAACTCAATTGAGGATTATTTTAAATATGCAAGGGACTGTGCGAAAGTAGATATTCTCGGCCATCAGGGGAACGACTTTCAGATAACCGATGAATTCTGGGATACCGTCAATCGCACGACACGAAAATATTATAAGCCAGGCAAATTTGTCACTTTCCCAGGCTATGAGTGGAGCGGCAACACTCCTCTTGGCGGCGACAGAAATGTTTATTTTAAGGGTGAGGGCGGCGAGATTACTCGTAGCAGTCATGACCTTCTGCCGGGAAATCACTCAAAATATATTATGTCCCCGACGGCCAAAGAAATGTTTAAAAATCTCAATGGCCCTGACCCATTTGTTTTTGCTCATGTCGGCGGTCGCTATGCGGATATGACGATGCATACCGAAGGCGTGGAAGTGGCGATGGAGGTGCATTCGGCCTGGGGAACATTTGAATGGCT
>JAOZNE010000148.1:2069-5169 GCA_029933955.1 Phycisphaerae bacterium | reverse complement strand
AAGTAAACTTTCGCATTTTTGCGAGATGTTGATTTGGATAAAATCGTTCTATAGGCGATTTTCAAGTAACCCCATGAATTATTGCCATGTTCGGACGATTTGTCGGACATGCATTTAATTCCGAGGTATGCATAACTCCTTGTTTAACAAGGGGAAAAGTCATAAAAAAAGTGCGAAAGTTAACTGATTACTGACTACTGACAACTGATAATTGAAAAATCAACTCCTATTAACGGGAACTGGAAACATGAGCAAAATTATTGTCGGCGTGGTGATGGGTAGCGACAGCGACTTGCCCGTAATGGAAAAGTGTCTCAGCTGTCTCGAGGACTTCGGCATTGGGTATGAGGTGCGGATAATCTCCGCCCATCGAACCCCGGAGATTGCCCACGAATATGCGACCACTGCCAAGGCTCGCGGGCTGAAGGTTATCATCGCAGCTGCGGGCATGAGCGCCGCGCTGGGCGGAGTGTTGGCGGCGAACACCACTCTGCCTGTGGTTGGCGTGCCGATGTGTTCAGGCCCGTTGTCTGGGATGGACGCAGCGTTGAGCACCATGCAAATGCCCCCGGGCGTCCCTGTCGGAGCCATGGCTATCGGCGGAGCATACAACGCGGCGGTCTACGCCGCAGCTATCCTGGCTACAAGCGACAAAACCCTGGCAGGAAAACTCGACGACTTCAAAAAACAACTAGCTGAAAAAGTCGCCAAAAAAGACACGCAACTAGGCAACAGGCAGTAGGCAAATAGGCAAAAACAGTCCACGAATTTTATGGATTAAAAAAAGATTTGGTGAACCTTCAGTTTCACGGATTTTTTTAATCAAAAAGAATCTGCGTAATCCACTCTAAAATTAGTGTTTATTCGTATTCATTAGTGGTTCTGTTCCCCCCGAATACTGACTTCTGTTTACTTCCCCACCGTTACATTTAGGCTGCCGTAGCCTGTGTTGCCGAACTTGTCCGTTGCCCGGACGGTTATATTGTGCGGGCCTGGTTTGAGTTTCTCGCCAGTGTCGTCCGCGCTTGCTTCGAACCGGAAGGCTTCGCTCGGCGAGTCGCAAATGCCGTCGCTGGGCAGGATAGCTTGCCATTTGTCCACGCTGTCCACCGCGTATTGCATCAGGACGATTCTGCTCATGGCGTCGTCGGCCTGGCCTGTTACGACGACCTTGTCGCCGGCGACCGTCGCAGTCAGCCCGCTGATGGTCGGCGGGGTATTGTCCACGGTTACAGGCTCGGAAACTCGACTTGCCTGCCGGGCAGCAGCTGGGATATTCGACGGCGAATCGCTGGCGGTAACTCGCATTTCATACAGGCCATCGGCTACGGTTCGCGTGTCCCACACATACCTGGATTTGGTCAGCGAGTCGGTAATTTGCACCCACCGGGCTGAGCGAAGCAGGCGGAAATCGACAGTGTATTTCAGCTTGTCGCTGTTGGGGTCCAAAGCCTGTATCGCAACGAGCCGATAGGCCTGGTTCAAAGATTTTTGCGTAGGCTTGGCGCCTTTGCTGCTGGGTTTTACCTCCACGCCAAGCACCGCCGGGGCGAGGTTGCCCACCTGATATATCACATCCACGCTACCCAGCGAGGGCGTAACACCCCCGTTCGATGTGAAGGTTACGCGATATTGCAGGAATCGGCCTGCCGGGCTGCCGATTGGCAAATAGCCCCTGGCCAGGGGCATGTCTTTCGACCAGCTGCTCCAGGTCGCATCGTCTGCCTTGGCGACGTTGCCGCTCCGCGTAGCGACGGTCATGCCGGTGGACTCCGGAACCACGCCGCGGAGTTTTATCGTGCCCCACTGGGCAATCTGTTTGGCGTCGGAAGGCTTGGAGATGAGCGTGCCCTTGGCTGCGAATTTTCCCGCGATTTTGCCCACCGAACCGGTGTTGCTCGTAGCGAAGACCAACTCGCCCGCGGGCGTCTCGACCAGCGCGGTAACCTGCTCGGCGTCGGTGTCCACCAGCTCGCCATTGAGATCGCCGTCGGCGGTAACATAATATATTTTGCCCTCGTTGCCGGTCGCCAGGATGAGCCTGTCGCCCTGGGCGACCATCGCCAGGATAGTTACAGGCTTGCGGAACAGCGTCCGCACCATGCCGCGGGTGTCTATGTGGTATACCGCGTTGCCCTTGCCCTTAGGCTTGTGCGCGGTCGAAGGCTTTGGCCGCTTGGCCTTGAGAGCGGACTTCATAGCTGCCCGCATAGCAGCCAGGGCGTTGGCGGGCATTTTAACTTTAGGCTTGGCGTTATCATTGGCTGGGGCGCCGTTGGAGTTGCCGTTGTCCGCATTTTCGCCTGCTGTGGTTTTGTCCTCCCCAGTCTGCTTTGCGGACCTGGGCGGAGTGTCGTTCAATTTTTTCGCCGATTGTTTCGCGGGCAATTTGTCGCGATTCAATCGCTGCGATTTGGATTTGTCCACAGGCTTGGCTGACTTGACCTTGGCTTTTTTCTTCTTGTCGCTTGGTTGGCTCGTCGGGGTTTTCGCCGCAGCTGTTTTCTTCGCCTGCTTTGGCGCGGGCATGGTCGTGGGTTTTGTCGTTGGTCTCGAAGCAGCCTTGCCGTTCTTCCCGCCGGTGGGTTTCGACGCCTTGCCCGCCTTGGCGATGTCGCTGGTCGCTACGAAAACCCCGCCTGCCCCGTCCGGCACGATAGCGGAAATTTCCCGCTCCGCCGCGTCCAGAATAACCCGCCCGACCTTGCGGGCAGGGTCTATCTCGATGACCAAGCCGCTGGTGTCCGTCCCAGCCAAGACCTTGCCGTCGTTTCCCAAGGCCAGACAGAGAATGTTCTTGGCGAGCTTCTTGTCGATGTGGTATAGCACCTCGCCCTTGCCGCTTTTGTCGACAGCATAGACAATGCCCTCAGGCCCGGTCGCCGCGTAGAGCACGCCCTCCTTGCCCCACGCGATGGCCCAGACATACTCCGCTACATCCTGGGCGAAAACCTTTTCGACCTTTCCCGCGGGACTTATGGAATAGATTCCGCTGCCCTCCCCGCCGCCACCAGCCAGGAGAGTTCGACCCTTGCGAACCAGACACGTAACCACAGCGGAGGGAATCTCCGCGAATTTTTTGACCTCGAACCGGGCCTTT
>JAOZNE010000148.1:0-1969 GCA_029933955.1 Phycisphaerae bacterium | reverse complement strand
TATATAGTGTCGCCATCGACCGCGACAGCGGAGACCACCGCTGGCGCGTCAGCGGAAGCCAGGACGATTTCGATCTTGCGGGCAAGGGTAACGTCGCCGTGGGAGTTTACCACGGTCGACTCGCGCTGGCACTTTGCAAAGTCAGCCTCGCTATGGAAATTCCACTCCCCAGGCCTGACCGCCCGGGCCAAACCACCCGCTAAAAACAGCACCGCCGCTATAGTCAAAACAATCGTCGATTTCGCATTAAACTTCATAGCAAATACCTTTCGTTGGAAAAAGTTATCAGTAATCAGTAATCAGTTATCAGTAAAAGCAGTAAAAACAGAAACAGCAGAAACAGAACCACTAATGAACACGAATAAACACTAATTTTTTGTTTTCTTTTTTTGTTTCTCCTGACTTCCGAATCCTGAATTCTGACTACTTCAAAAGCATTTGGTTTGTTTGTTTTTTTACTGTTAGTGTCGCGGTTTTATTGTTGCGAATAACATAGTTGGTTTTTTTGCTTTGCACTATGGTTTTGCTGAACGTTGTCATGTCCGGCAGATTGGCTGAGATAATAACCTGGGCTTTGCTAGGCGGCAAATCCGGCAGTTGGTTTGGGCCCAGGGCAATACCGCCACGCTTTATCGGCATGTGCAGGTAGAGCGTGTCAGCTCGGAACTTCACCGTCTCTTGCAGGGCCTGAAAAAGTTGCTCGACGGTCTTAGGCTTGAATATCTGCGGCTGGGCTTGCTGATACCGCTCGGCTGCGTATAGCCAATCGCCCGCGGTCAGCGTGTATGTGCCGTCGGGCAAATTTTCGGGCAGCTTGAACGAAACCGGCAGGGTCAGTCTGTCTTTGCGGAACCTCTTCAGCAAAACCTTGCCGCAGACAACCTCGCCAGGGCGGTACATTCGCTCGTCGAGCCTAAAGTCGATAATCTCCGCGGAGATATCGCCCGGGCTGACAGCCAGCTTAACCTCGACTTTTTTAATCTCAGGCCCCGGACCAAACGGGTTTTGCATCAGGGCTGCGATAGGCCTGACCAGGTCCGAAACCGCTGTCTCCAGACCTCGCGAACTGGCCCCCATCCAACCCTGGTTTGCACCCGTCTCTATATTATGCACGACATACCTGCCAAGCTCGCCGAAGTCGATATTCACCTCGTACGCTATATGATGATGTCTCGGCGTGTTCCGCAGAGCACTGGCCGAAGCCTGCACCAACGCCCCTGCCAGCCTGGATGTATACGACCACTCGTCGACTATCTTGTACGAGTACGTCAGCTTTCGCTTGTCGCCGAGCTGATTCATCGACACGCTCATCGGTATCATCCGCACCTTAGGCCCGACCGTGCCAGCGATGCCGACGGTTTCGTCGCGACTCAGCTTGCCGACCTGGCGGATAGCTGAGCCTAGCTTGAAACTGTTGACCAGGGTCGAAACGATGGTGTGGACATAGCCCGTGCTTATCGGCAGGTTCACCTCGCCGTCGCTGTTGAAAGAATGGCCAAATGCCAGCACGCCGTCGCCCACGACGTCCGTAACCGTGCCGAAAGCAGTCCAGCCGACGTCGCCGGTAACCAACGGAACCGCGATGGACGAACCCGGCGCGAGTTTGACCTTGGACAGGGCTGCTTTGTCCGTCTGGCCCAGTCCGCCTCCTTGCATCGGCTGCAACCTACTGTCGCCGAACAACCCATCGCCAGAGTCGGACAGCTCTTTGATTAGCTGGCCCGAGCAACCCGACATCAGCAACGGGATACCCAGCGGCTCAAGCTGCCCCGTCGCTGGCGAGGAACCAACTGCCCGACGGCCTGCCTTGAACAGCTCGTTGAAGCTGCCCTTGGATGGAACCAGGACGACTCGCAAAAAATCGGCGGTGTCCAGCCTGGCTTGGGAGTTGCTGCGGGCTTGGCGGGCTTGGGCTTTTTTGCCCGAGGCTGGTTTGTGTTTCGGGTCGAACTGCTTCAGCGCGCCGGAG
>JAOZNE010000147.1:3316-5172 GCA_029933955.1 Phycisphaerae bacterium | reverse complement strand
GGCGTTGTAGACTTCGCGGTTTCCCCCGGCGGGGAGAAATGGAAATCGAAAATGCAAAAGGCAATCGAAAAGGCCCGGACGCTGGTCGAGGCGTTGACCTATATCCAGCAGTATTCGGGCAAAATAGTCGTCATAAAGTTCGGCGGTTCGGTCATGGACAGCCCCGAGGCGATGCGTGGTATTCTTACCGATGTGGTCTTCATGAACTCCGTCGGCATGAGGCCCGTGTTGGTCCACGGCGGCGGCAAGGCCATCTCCCACGCAATGTCCCATCGCGGGCTGGAGGTGCAGTTCGTCCAGGGCAGACGCTACACCGACCAGCGGACGCTTACGGTGGCGGAGCATGTTTTGTGCAACGAAATCAATGGCGGCATTGTGGAGACCATCCAGTCGCTAGGCCCACGCGCGATGGGGCTGCACACGCTCAGCAGTTGCGTGCTGTTCGGCGAGAGGTTGTACCTGGAAGAGAGCGGCAGAAAAATCGACCTCGGCATGGTCGGCAAGGTTACCGGCGTCAACGCCAGGCTGGTCGAGCTGCTCTGCCGGGCTGGCACAATACCCGTCATCGCGCCGCTGGCGGTGGACAAGACCGGGCAGAAGCTAAATTGCAACGCTGACACCGCGGCTGGCGAAGTGGCTGCGGCCCTGCAGGCGGAGAAGTTTGTCGTGGTGTCCGACACGCACGGCATTCGTCGCGACATGGACGATCCGGCCTCGATGATCCCGAGAATAAGCGAAGCTGAAATTCGCGAGCTTATCGACAGCGGCGTTATTTCGTCCGGGATGCTGCCCAAGGTCGAAGCTTGCCTGGGGGCACTCGATGCAGGCGTCAAACGATCACACATTATCGATGGCCGATTTACGCACTCGCTGCTACTGGAAATTTTCTCCGACAGCGGCGTGGGCACACTTATAACCAAAGGCCCGGAGGCCTGAACATGCAAAAAGATTTTATAAACCTGGCGGACTTTACCCCTGAGCAGCTCAGCGGGCTGATTGACAAGACCATCGCGGACAAACCTGCCTACCAGGCCTGCCGCGGGCCTGCGCCGCTGGCGAGGAAGACCCTCGCTTTGATATTCGAGAAGCCCTCGCTGCGAACGCGGGTGAGTTTCGAGGTGGCGATGACCCAGCTGGGGGGCACGAGCACTTATCTGGATCAGATGACGATAGGGCTTGGCTCGCGGGAGAGCGTCGAGGATATTAGTCGAGTGCTTAGTCGAATGTGCGACGGCATTATGGCTCGGACGTTTAGCCATGAGCTTGTCCAGTTGTTGGCAGCCAGCAGTTCGGTGCCCGTAATCAATGGCTTGACCGACTACTCCCATCCCTGCCAGGCCATGGCTGACCTGGTAACGGTCAAGGAACATTTCGGCGACCTGGCTGGCCGGACGCTGGTGTTCGTGGGCGACGGCAACAATGTCGCGCGAAGCCTGGCGGCAGGGTGCGCGAAGCTCGGTATGAAGTTCGTCCTCTCTGCCCCGCTTGACTATGAGCTGGAAGAGACGTTCTACTCGCAGTTGCGGGCTGATTGTCCACAGGCTGACCTTCGCGAAGTTCGCGACCCGAAATCGGCGGTGAAGGATGCCGACGTTATTTATACCGACACGTGGGTTTCTATGGGTCAAGAGGAAGAGAAAGCCAGGCGAGTCGAGATTTTCCGCGATTATCAGGTCAATGACGAACTGCTGGGCTGCGCGCCGAGCGGAGCTATCGTGTTGCACTGCCTGCCTGCCTACCGTGGCTTGGAAATTACGGACGAAACCTTCGAAGCTCACGCCGATACGATATTCTCCGAAGCGGAAAACCGCCTGCACTTCCAACGAACGCTGCTGGACGTATTGTTGAAGCAGTAG
>JAOZNE010000147.1:0-3216 GCA_029933955.1 Phycisphaerae bacterium | reverse complement strand
TTCACGCCGAAGCTGTGAAATTGGCCTGACGCGGGGGCGGTTTGCTGAGTGGTCTCGCGGACATACCCAGCCATCCGCTCGCCAAGCTCAGCCAGGAAAGCGTCGATCTGCTCCGGCGAGCCCTCGACGACGCATTGCACTCTGCCATCGCTGAGATTCCGCACATAACCCGTAACGTCAAACCGTCCCGCAGCCCGGCAGGCGGCAAAACGAAACCCGACCCCCTGAACCGTTCCGGAAAAATGTATTATCCGCCGCTCGACCATCGCATCACCTGAAAAACTTGCTCCAACTCCTCAAAATCTGTATACTCGCCAATTCACCGCAAAAGAACGCACAGAACACAAAGATAAAAAATAAATCACAGCCATCCCACAACACGGTGGCTTGACAGCTCCTACGGAGCTGAAGCAAAAAAAACATGAACGGTTATGTTTTAATTATCTGTGTACATCTGTGTTTATCCGTGGTTCTTTTTTTGTGTGAATGGCCAAGTTATATTGTAAGGTTGCGGGTTTGGAGAACGAAATGAAAATCTGGCTGGACGGTAAATTGGTTGGCCGACATGACGCCAAGCTGAGCGTCTTCGATCATGCTACGCTCTATGGCGACGGCGTTTTCGAGGGGCTTCGCGTCTATGGCGGGGATGTCTTTCAGGCCCAGGCCCATCTCGACCGCCTGGCTTACTCCGCCCAGCAGATACGCCTGGAGCTGCCATACAGTTTAGCCCAACTGGCCGAGGCGATGGACGAATGTGTCCGCGTCAACGAAATCAGCCAGGGGTATATCAGGCTGGTCGTTACGCGAGGGGTGGGCCTGCTGGGGCTCAACCCGTTCAACTGTTCCAAGGCGTCGGTTTTCATCGTAGCTGACCAGATCGAACTGTACCCCGAGGAAATGTACGCCAACGGTATGCCCGTTATCATTGCCAAAACGGTTCGCACCTCGCCGCGGATGCTCAACCCGAAGGTCAAGAGTTTGAACTACCTCAACAGCACCCTGGCCAAGATCGAAGCTATCGACGCCGGCGTGCTGGAAGCTCTGATGACCAACGAGCATGGCAACCTGGCTGAGGGCACGGGCGACAATATTTTCATCGTCCGCGACGGAGCGGTGGTAACCCCGCCAGCTGAGGCTGGGATTCTGCTGGGCATAACCCGAGGCGTGGTGATGCACCTTGCCCGCAAGATGGAGCTGGGGGTTTTGGAAGAAAACTTTACCCCGGCTGAGCTTCTCGCAGCTGACGAGTGTTTCCTCACGGGCACAGCTGCGGAAATTATCGCGGTTATCAAAGTGGGCCAAAAACCCCTGGGCGAGGGACAGCCCGGGCCTATCACAAAAAAGCTCCAAGCAGCCTTTGGCCAATTCGTTGCCACCGGCGAACAAGTGCCCTATAATGTATAGAATCAGGGATTGGTTGACTGGTTGACTGGTTGTTTCTAAAAAATTCGCGTTCTGCTGTTTTGTTTGGATAAGGAGTTTTGGCTGTGCGGGAAAATGTGATCAAGGCGAAGTTACTTGGTTTGGGCCTGGACAATGAGGATGGCCACGTGCGCGTAACGCGGGGTGAGAACTTTCATATCGTCGGTGGCTCGGAGGACACGCACGAGTCGATGCAGGAGAAGTGCGTCAAGTTTAACGAGAAGCTCACCAGCCGAGGTAAGGAGCTTGAAGAGCTTGAGAAAACCGAGTTTATGGACCTGGCTGCGGAGTGCGAAATGAATGTGGTTTCGCCAAAACCGCCCGAAAAAAAATTTCCAAAAAAAGAGTAAAATTTTCGATTGCCACCGCACCGGCAATCGCGTAGTATATATGTAGACTCAAGTGAGGCCTCGGCGTTTTGTCGAGTCAAAGAGTTTTGCGTTTTGCCGCAGTACATGAGGAATAGCACCGCGTTTTTGTTCATACTTTTTCCGGCGGACCGAGGTTTTTTCTTTCGGCGTGGATAGAGTTCCTGTCGCGAGTTTGCCTGGGGACGTCAAATGCGGAGGTAAGGAGATGCGAGGTTTCAGGCCAAGCTATTTCCGGGCCATGAACGATGACGTCGATGAGATCGAGCAGGACAAGCAGGAGAATCTGCAGGCCTACATCGACAGGGTCAGGCAAGGGTTGCCCCTATTTGAGGATCAACCCGCAAGCCTGTCCGTCTCAGCTGAGTTGGCAGGGGGGTGGCATCGACCATGAGAAGGGGTATAATCCCTTTTTATGGAAGCCAATAGCCAATTTGTTGCGTCGGATTTATGCCTGCCAACCAGGTCGGCAGGCCCGGACGGCTTGTGGGTTCACGCCCCAGCCAAGGTCAATCTCAATCTTCTTGTAGGCCCACCTCGGGGCGACGGATTTCACCCGCTGGATTCCTATGTTGCAAAAATATCCTTCTATGACAGGTTGAAACTGCGCGCCCGTAGTGATGGTAAGATTCGCCTGAACTGCACGGGCCTGGACTGTGGCCCATCGGTGGACAACCTGGCAAGCCGGGCGGCGGAGTTGCTGCGAGCCTCAGCTGGGCTGGCGGGGGTGGGGGCGGATATTCTGTTGGAAAAATATATTCCGCCCGGCGGTGGGCTTGGCGGGGGGTCGTCCGACGCAGCGGCGGTGCTGACGGGGCTGAATGAATTGTGGAACGCGGGCCAAACTGCTGGCGAGCTTGCGGGCCTGGCTGCGGAGCTTGGTAGCGACGTGCCGCTGTTCCTGGCCGGGGCAGCTTCGCGAATGACGGGCCGGGGTGAGATCATCGAGCCTGTGGAAGTTTGGCCATTTTGGCTGGTGCTTATCCTGCCACCCCTGGCCTGTCCGACGGGGGAAGTCTATCGCCAATTCGACGCAGCCAACCGGAGCGAGCCTTTGGAACAACTGGCCCCAGCCTTGCTCGCCGAGCCAGTTTCGCATTGGCGCCCGCTGTTGGTGAACGACCTTGCCAAGCCCGCTATGCGGCTGGTGCCCGAGCTGGCAAAGATTCACGACACCCTCGCCGTAGCGACCGACCTGCCCGTCCACGTCTCCGGCAGCGGCAGTTCGTTGGTGCTCCTCTGCGACGACCAGGCCCAGTGTAGCCAGGCCATGGATAAAATCCCGTCAGAAATCCAACCCCTCTGCCAAGTCGCCCGACTAAACCAGTGGTGAGTTTTAGGAGTCAGAAGTCAGGAGAGCCAATTGCAAAACTATGCGGAAATGTAGCACAGTCGCCCTCGGCTGTGTCGAACTTGCTATATTTCC
>JAOZNE010000405.1:0-1319 GCA_029933955.1 Phycisphaerae bacterium | reverse complement strand
CAGCGACACCAGGGCTACACTGATATTTTCTCGCTCGCTCATAGCCGAGATGATAGGGGTTTTTACTGAAATTTCAAAGCATAATGGCACATTGGACATCCATGAAAAGAATAACATTTATTCCGCCCGAACATTCTTTGTGGTATAGTCAGCCATATGGATATGGAAGAACATGTGAAGGATGCTGTTCGTTTTTTCTGGGAAACGCGGGAGCGGCAGGCCGGTAAGCAAAAAAAGGCTGACAACCGCGACCAGGGTATGCGATCGGCGGTAACAGGCGGAACGCAGATGGATGGATTTGTAACGATGCTTTCCCTGCTTATTCAAAGTTCAGGTATTCCTGAAGACTGTATTTTCACAAAAAAACGTTTTTTGGAATTGCCTGGCTTTTTTCGCCCTACAAAAGAGTGGGACATTCTCGTTGTTCAAGAACAAACTCTATTAGTTGCAATTGAGCTGAAATCGCAAGTTGGCCCATCATTTGGAAATAATTTCAACAATCGTACCGAAGAGGCAATGGGAAGCGCGTTAGACCTTTGGACAGCTTTTAGAGAGAACGCCTTCAATAGGCCCGTTCGTCCCTGGCTTGGTTATCTGTTTCTTCTTGAGGATTGTCCGAAATCGCAAAAGCCTGTTAAAGTTCGAGAACCCCACTTCAAAGTTCTCCCTGAATTCCGAGAGGCTTCCTATATGCAACGCTACGAGTTGTTTTGTAAAAAACTCGTTCTCGAACGACACTACGACTCGACAGTTCTCATAACTTCCACACGCCAGGCGGGGATAAAAGGGCAGTATCAAGAACCATGCAGTGATATTGGTTTTGATTTTTTTGTCAAAAAACTTTCAGCTTACCTGAAAGGGGCGGCAATATGATTCAAGCCAGGGAACAAGAGGCACATGAGCCAACCCACCACAAACTGATTCTTGGCGACGCGCGTGAGTTGTCATTTATCCCGGACACATCCGTGCATTTGGTGATTACATCTCCGCCATACTGGACACTAAAGCGTTACGAAGATAATCCAGAGCAAATGGGACACATGGCAGATTATGAAGTTTTTCTCGATGAGCTGGAAAAAGTATGGAAGCATGTATTTCGTGTTTTAGTACCTGGTGGCAGGCTGGTTTGCGTGGTTGGCGATGTGTGTTTGTCGAGGCGAAATAATAATGGCCGACATGTAGTCGTCCCGCTTCATGCTGATATTTGCGTCCGATGTCGGAAGTTGGGGTTTGATAATCTCAATCCGATCATATGGCATAAAATTGCAAATGCAAATTATGAAGTTAGTAATGGTTCAAAGTTTTTAGGCAAACCCTAT
>JAOZNE010000404.1:0-1320 GCA_029933955.1 Phycisphaerae bacterium | reverse complement strand
GGATTTTTCTTGCGTTCGCTAGCAAAGTTTGCTTTACTAACGGATGTTGTTAGGTAAGATATCTTGACTAACACAATGTCTTGGTAAAGAAAACATAACCAACCATGAAACGAAAAACCGGTACATATCGAGTTACAAAATTTCAGGGTGAAGATGTTCGTGCGTTTATCCCGCTGGCTTTGCCTCCATCCAGACCATCGCTGAAACTGGACGCTGATACCGCAGAGATGTTCTCTAAGGCCACCTCGGCCATCGGTAAATTGAATATTGCCGCGGAGATGGTTCCCAGTGCCGAGTGGTTTCTCTATGGTTTTGTCCGCAAGGAAGCGTTGACTACCTCTCAAATCGAGGGTACTCAGGCGACTCTTCGTGATGTTTTGGCTTTTGAAGCAGGCGAGCCGGCCCAGCGTCCTGACGACGTACAAGAAGTGTGCAACTACACGGACGCTTTGACCTATGCTCGCCGAGAGTTGGCCAAGCCCAGGGGCCTGCCCCTGTCGGTGCGACTGTTTTGCGAAATCCACAAGCGACTGATGAAAGGCTCGCGTGGTAGCGAGAAGCAGCCCGGCAAAATAAGACGATCTCAAAATTGGATTGGTGGAAGCAGGCCCGGCGATGCCCGTTTTGTTCCGCCTCCGCCAGATGCGGTTCCAGCAGCGATTTCTAAACTTGAAAAGTGGATTCATGCAAACGATCCACTGCCGCCGCTGGTGAGGGCAGGACTGGCTCATGTGCAGTTTGAAACTATCCACCCTTTTCTCGACGGTAACGGGCGAATAGGCCGATTGCTTATCGCACTGCTTGTTGAGCATTGGGGCCTGCTCAAAGAACCGCTTCTCTATCTGAGTGTCGCATTCAAAAGACATCGTCAGGAATACTACGAGCGGCTTGATGCTGTCCGAACCGAAGGTGATTGGGAAGGATGGATACGGTTTTTCCTGGGATGCGTTACGGAAGCCGCCGATGACGCGATTGTCAGCACACAGAAGCTCTTTGCGGTAACGACTACCGACCGCAAAAAGTTGACCGAGTATGCTGGAACCACCGTCCCAACAATCCGACTGTTTGACCGGCTGGGTGCAAATCCAATAATAACGCTTCCGTTGGCCATCAAGGCCCTGGGCGTAACTAAACCCACCGCCATCAGAGCTATTGATGTTCTGCAGAATACGGGAATATTGCGGGAAACAACCGGCCGCCGGCGAAATCGCGTTTATGTTTATCACAATTACCTCCAGGTGCTAACACCAGATACGGATTGATTCACGTGGCTGCCACAAGCCTCTCAGCGGTAGCCGGAATCCTCTCCGCCTTTTGGCC
>JAOZNE010000146.1:0-5189 GCA_029933955.1 Phycisphaerae bacterium | reverse complement strand
ACGAATCGTTATTTTCCAAATTTGCCATGTTTTAACCTTTCAGTTATCAGTTATCAGCAAAAAAATATCTATGCGATCTTTGTGTTCTTTCGCGGTAGATTTTTTGTTTTTCAATTAGTGTTCATTACTGTCCATTCGTGGTTCTTGTACTCTGGTCGGCTATAAAAAGAAAAATTCGAAGTAGCTGGACTCCGTCCCCGTCGGGTGTTTTTGTCGCCCGACAAATAGCACGCATCGAGTAGGCACACCTGGCTATTCCGCATATAGCTGTGGTGTCCCGGTGCATCCCGGTGCCATCCGCCATTCGCTAATACACATAAGGGTAAACAAAAAAACTGGTTGACTGGTTGATCCACTGAATGGGAAAAGATTACAAAAAACGGCACCAATCCGCCAGCTATATCTAATATCAAATATCCAAAAAACCGCGAGGGTTGGCCTTGTCCTTCGCAAATATCAAGCCAAGAACGCCCCGCTCACTCCGCTCACTATAGCCACCCGCCCGCCATGCGAAGTTGCATGACCTACGAGGAATAATTCTCGCCGGGGGATGAAGCGGCGAGAGTTTGTTTTTCGTAGGCTATTTTATCCTGCTCCTCGAAAACCATATCCAGGGTGTGCTCGTCGAGCAGTCTGCCAAAAAGCGACACCCGCCTTCCGATAGCTTCCAGGGAGTCTTGTACCGGCACGTCGATTTCCACATGAATCAGCACCTTGGCCAATTGCGAGCGTACGGGGATGCTCAGGTGCATCGTATCTTCCGCTCCGTTATCTGTAGGCCTGCTGTACGTCAGTGTTTTTATCTCGTCGCTGGCGGGGTCGCGATATTGAATAACGATCCGCTCGAAGCCCATCTTGCGGGCCATCCTCCGCACAGCAAGCCACCATTGCTTAAACGTCCACGCCCGCTTGATGCGATTTTGCATATGTTCAAAATCTTTGCGGTCATTGCGAAACTCCCGCATGCGAGCGAGGTTGGACTGGACTTGCTCAAACATTTTCCGGAACCGCAGCACGCCAGCTATCCTGAACACAGCCAATAAAATAAGCATGGAAACCACGAGAACTATCAGCTCGCCACCCTCTTCCCGCAGAAACATCATCAGCGCAGCCAGGCCTACTATAGCCAGCGTGATCAGATACATTACGATTACGGTGTTGCGATGATTCAAGCCCATATCGAGCAGGCGGTGGTGTATATGTCCGCGGTCGGCGGAGAAGATACTCCGCCGCTCCAATACCCGCCGCACGATCGATATCAGCATGTCGAAAAGGGGCAAGCCCAACGCCAGGGCGGGCAGGAGCAAGCCTACGACCGTGGCTACTTTCGCGGTACAAATAACGCTGGATGTCGCGAGGAAGAACCCCAGAAACATACTCCCGCTGTCGCCCAGGAATATTTTAGCTGGGTTGAAATTGAAGAAAAGAAAACCGACCAGGCTCCCGAAAAGAATAGCCATGAGAATCGCCATTGCCACCTGCCCGGTATAGGCGGAAAAGACGCCTATCACAACGCAGGTCGTCGCGCAAATCCCCGCGGACAGCCCGTCGAGTCCGTCGATAAGGTTCACCGCGTTGGTTATGCCGACGATCCAGAGTATCGTAACAGGCCAGGCCATCCAACCGAACCACCACCCAAACAAAGTAACCTGGTCGATGCGGATTCCATAGCTGCAAACGACGATAGCTGCGATTAGCTGGACGGCAAGTTTCGCACTTGCCCGCATTCCCCAAATGTCGTCAATCAGTCCGAAAAGGAAAACAAAGCCGCCGCAGACGAAGAGGACGAGAAGTTTGCTGTGCAGCTCCCTGAAAACCTCACTGGCGTGCGTGTCGAAGAGGAGCATGCCGACAGTAACCAGAATCAGTGAAACAAAGATAGCGACTCCGCCGATGCGAGGGGTCGGCAGAGCGTGCACGCTCCGGGTGTTTCTCGGTGCGAAAAGTTTGATCCTGTGCGCGAACCAGACCATCCCCTGCGTAACCACCAACCCCAGCAGCATCGCAGAAAGAAACACACCAGCGTATGTCCACAGCATTCTTTGCATAGCTACCAAAACTCACCAAAAATGTTTTAGTCGTTCCAGTCAAGAGGGTAAGGTATGCCATCCACCACCGATTTGCAACAGGATTCTGGCTGGCGGACAGGTTGGTTGTGCGACATAAATTTGGGGCGGGGTTAGAATGCCTTTCAAACACACAGCCCGGCTCCGGGGGCTTACGCCCCCTGCTAAAATTTGGCCGGCCCTTCGGGGTTAAGCAGAAAAAAAGCGTGAACGGTGAGCTAATTGCAAAAATGTAGCCCAGCCGCCCTCGGCTGGGAAGGTCGTATGAAAAACACTGGAAATATAGCAAGTTCAACACAGCCGAGGGCGACTGTGCTACATTTCCGAATAGTTTTGCAATTGGCTCTGGTTACAAATAAATATTCCCTTCTCTGCGAACTCAGCGTCTCTGCGAGATAATTGCATATAGCCACACGAGCTGGCTTGATTTTGCGACGGAAAGGCTTTATAAAGGCTGCGATGTCCGAAGAACTTGAAAATATCGAAAACGCCGAAAAAATCCCTAACGTATTGGCTTGCGATTGCGGCAATAGCACCATCGCCCTGGGATGGGTGCATAGCGAGACGGTTTGCGACGCTCAGTCTTTTGCCCTGGGGGCCCCAGCTGAGCTGGCCCAGGCCCTGTCTAAGCTATGGGCCAAGATGCCCCAGCCTAAGTGCGTCGCAGCTGCCAGCGTGAACCCCTCAGCGACGAAGGCTCTCCAAGCCAGCGTCAGACAGGCAACGGGCCAGGACGTGTTGGTGGTAGGTCAAGGCCTGCCCCTGCCGATCGAGGTCTCCCCAGCCTTGGCCAACCCCGAGCGAATCGGCACGGACAGGCTGTGTTGCGCGGTCGCAGCTTACGACAAGCTAGGCTCAGCCTGTGTGGTCGCGGATTTCGGGTCGGCTGCGACTATCGACTGCGTCAACGACGAGGGCGTCTTCATGGGCGGAGCGATTCTCCCTGGCCTGGCCATCGCTGCAGATGCCCTGAGCAAGAAGACAGCACAGCTGCCGCGGGTGGAACTCGACCAGCCTGACGGGGTTTTCGGCACGGACACCGCAGGGGCTATTCGGCTGGGTCTGGTCCGCGGAATGCGAGGGGCACTGCGAGAGCTGGCAGAAGCCTACGCGACCGAGCTTGGCACCTGGCCTGCGGTTATCATCACCGGCGGCGAGGCGAAACTCATCTGCCCAAACCCAGGCCAAAATGGCCTGGTTCAAGCACTCGTGGAGGACCTCTGCCTCCGCGGCGTCGCTATGGCGTACTACAAATCGCTGCTGCAAGAATGATGGCCGTTCAATTTCGGATTTCGGATTTCGGATTGCTCGTGTATCCAATCCGAAATCTGCAATCCGAAATCCGAAATAAATACCATGGTTGATATGCCTACAATCGCGAGTTTGCAGACCCCGCCGGGAACGGGTGGGATAGCTGTTATCACCCTGACTGGGCCTCAGACCAGGCGGATAACAGGCGAAATTTTCCACCCGCACCAATCGCAAGACCCAGCTGCGGGCCAGGCTGGTCTGTCTACAAAAAACTCCGGAATGATGCAACTTGGTTTTCTACGCGACGGAGCGGAGAAGCTCGACGAAGCTATCGTTGCGACCCTGCCCGGAGGCGCGGTCGAGATAAACATCCATGGCGGCTCAGCCTCAGCCAGGCTGGTCATGCGACAACTTGTCAAACTCGGAGCAACCGTCGCTCCCCAAGCCAGCCCCGTCGGATTCGACCCCGCCCATCCGCAATGGAGCAACCCGGCCATGGGCTGGGAGATGCTCACAGCCTTGCCCGGAGCGGCAACTTTGCTCTCAGCCTCCGCCATTACCCAGCAGTGGACTGGCGGGCTTAGCAAACTCGCCCGCGAGGTGCTTTTGGATATCGACAGCGGGCTGAAATCGCAAGCCTTGCTCGCCGGGCGAGCAGCCGAGCTCCGCTGCGCTGCCGACGGGCTGGAACTGATGCGAAAGTTGCTTGACCCGGCGGAGGTTGTCTTGGCTGGGCCTCCAAACGCGGGTAAAAGCACGTTGGCCAATAGGCTGGTGGGCCGGGCGGTGAGCATCGTGCACAGCCAGGCTGGTACCACGCGCGACTGGGTGCGAGAGCAGGCCATCGTCCATGGCCTGGCAATTTGGCTGACAGACACCGCTGGGCTGTGGGAGGTGGATCATATTGTGGATTCCCAGGCGGTAAGCCGGGCCTGGGGGCGAATCGAGCAGGCCGATCTGGTGTTGTTGATGGGTTGCGAAAAAACCGTAGATATGCCAGCCCATATCCCGCCGGAGAAAATACTGACCCTGACGAGCAAAGCTGACGCTCTGCCATCGCATCAAGACCGCCAGGCCGCCAAGGCCCTTCGCGTTTCCGCCATCACTGGCGAGGGAATAGACGCCCTGAAAAACGAGATACTCACCAAGCTTGGGCTGTGCGACATAAACCCCGCCAAACCAAGAGCCTTTACCGAGCGACAGGCCAACCTGTTAAACGAAGCAGCCCAGAGCATATCCCAAAACGACCTCGCCAAGGCCCAGACCAACCTGACCCACCTGCTGGAATAGTTAGCTGGCGAAAATGGTCGGTAATGCAATGGTCGACCCTACGACCCATTCCCTATTTCCATATTGCCTATTTGCCTACTTGCCTATTCCCCACCTGCCTAATCTCGTTTTTTGTTGTCAAACCAGACTTGGCCGTTTAGTCTATCCCTTGGCCGAGCGGTACGGTTCTACCGCATGGGAGAGATGCTGTGATTGTTTTGAATCTGCTGGACATTATACCGGGCAAGGAAAAGGACTACGCCAAATACCTCAGGCTCGTCCAGCCCATCCTCGACCGCCATCGCGCGAGGGTTCTGCTATACGGCCTGACGCGAATGATATACAAAGGCGAAACCGCCCAGGAATACTGCGGCATTATCGAATACCCAAGCATGAGAAACCTCAAACAGTTTTCGCACGACCCTGACTTCGAAGCAATCAGGCCACTCCGCGACGACTCGACGAAAAATTATCTACTGACCGCCATCCAGGATTTTCCCACCATGGACGACGCGGCAGAGTTCCTGGAAAATGGCAGCAAGTAGGGAAAAACAGCAGAACACGAATGGCATGAATGAAAAGCGAATGGCACGAATGTTTTTT
>JAOZNE010000145.1:0-5213 GCA_029933955.1 Phycisphaerae bacterium | reverse complement strand
GTTTTCGCGTATTTCGCGGTGCTGGGGGTCGCGTTGTGCGTGTGGATGATGTTGGTGTCCGTCAGCGTGATGACCGGTTTTTTGAACAAGATCGAGCTTGCAGCCAAGGGGCTGTTTGGGGATATCATTATCGAAGGCCGGGGCGAGCGGGGGTTGGCTTGGTACGACGAATTCATCGCGAAAATGAAGCGCGAGGTGCCGGAAGTCGAGGCGGCTGGGCCTTTCATCCTCGGGCTGGGGATTTTGCGGGTGGAGAACGATCGGAACTTTCGTCAGCATGTTCAGATAGCGGGCATTCGCCTGCCAGGCCGGGCTGAGATGACCGATTTCGAGACGGGCCTGTTCGTCCAGGCTGGGAACCCGGCTCC
Organism: Phycisphaerae bacterium; assembly: GCA_029933955.1. GTDB lineage: Bacteria > Planctomycetota > Phycisphaerae > SM23-33 > SM23-33 > B1-G9. The sequence continues at coordinate 4,845 of JAOZNE010000145.1, read as the reverse complement.
AACATTCGACCCGCCGATAGCCCAGGCCATCGCGGCGATAAAAAAGCATCGGCTGGAAATGCGGAAAATTGTCCAGCGGGAGTTTGCCAAGGAACTAGCCAAGCTGCCGGAGGCCCGGCAGACGGCGACGATTGAAAATCTCCAGATGCTCAGGCTGACGCTGGGCGACAAATCGCTGACGCCCAAGCAGCGGGACTTGCTGTATCGCATCGACAACGCGGTCTGGCTACAGAACCAGGCTTTGCGACACCTCGAATTGGCGCAGAAAAAACAAGGCCAAATGAGCCGTCTGCGCGAACAACTCCGCAGCGCCCAGGCCGGGGCGAAAACCGAAGCTGACAAACAAATCGCTGCGGATAAAATCGCGGCCCTCCAGTTGCAAATCGACGACCTGGTCGACCTGACCCGTCTTGAACCGCCAGCTGACCGCGTGATACTTGGCTTGGGTATTCCCGGGCTGAGCTTCCGCACCGATATCGGCGAGACCGTCCGCTACCTCGTGCCGGGCCATCGCGTTATTCTGCAGGTCGCGCCGCTGGGCAAGGCTTTGCAGATGACGGGCGTGTCGCTCAACAGTCGGAAGTTCACCGTCATCGACGACAGCAGGACGGACGTCTCCAGCATCGACTCCAAGCTGGTATATGTGCCGTTCGAGACGCTCCAGCAGCTCAACAATATGCAGGCTGAGTTCGACGCCGATGACCCGAGCATCATGCTCGCCCCGGCTTGCTGCAACCAAATCCATATCAAAGTCAAAGGCCAGCCTTCTGAGGGCGACCTCCGCAAAATCGCGGGGAAAATCCAGGGCCTATGGCAGGAATTCGCCAGGGGTTACGCCGACAAACCCACCCTCCTGGCTCCGGCTATCGGCGACGTCTCGGTCGATACCTGGCGGCAGCGGCAGATGGCGGTCGTCGGGCCTATCGAGCAGCAGCGGACGCTGGTGGTTATCATCATGGCGATCATGTCAATCGTCGCCGTCGCGTTGGTGTTCGTCATTCTTTACACAATCGTCGTGCAGAAGACTCGCGAAATCGGCGTGCTGAAGACCCTCGGAGCCAGTGGCTGGGGCGTGGCGGGGTTGTTCTTCGCATATGGGGCCGCTATCGGCCTGCTCGGCGCGATCATTGGAATTTTGGCGGGGTATTACACTACGAAAAATATCAACTCCATTCAGGACTGGGCGGACAGCATGTTCGGCCTGCGGGTCTGGACTCGCAAGAGCTTCATGTTCGAGTGTATCCCCAACGAGGTAGACTGGAACATGGCGTGCTTCATCGTGGCCGGTGCCATCGCGGCGGGACTTGTCGGGGCACTTATCCCCGCCATCCGCGCTGCCCGCATGGAGCCTGTGGAGGCATTGCGATATGAGTAACGATCGGAAAAAAAGCAGCGACGCAGGCCGGGCTATCGGCGGCGGCAACTCGGCGGGGCCTTTGGTTTCCGCGGTGGATTTGCACAAAACATACCGCATGGGCAGGGTGTCGCTGGAGGTGCTAAAGGGCGTCAGCTTCGATGTCTCAGCGGGCGAGTTCGTCGCCATATATGGTCACTCCGGCAGCGGCAAGAGTACGCTGCTGCACCTGCTTGGCTTGCTGGACAAACCAACCGCCGGGACGGTGATGCTGGAATCCGTCGATACCGCCAAGCTCTCCTCACCCCGGCGCAATCGCGCGCGCAGCCAGGACGTGGGGTTCATTTTCCAGTTCTATCATCTGCTGCCGGAGCTTACCGTGTTGGAAAACGCGACTCTGCCCGCTATGGTCGACCTGTCGATGGCAGGCTTTTTGGCCAGCGGGAAATCCCGCCAGCAGCGGGCAGCTGGGCTGCTCGACGAGCTTGGCCTGGGCGACCGACTGAAGCACAAACCCGCGGAACTCTCCGGCGGAGAACGACAACGCGTCGCTATTGCCCGTGCCCTGGCCAACAAACCAAAACTCCTGTTGGCTGACGAGCCGACGGGCAACCTTGACAGTAAAACAGGCCAAAAGATTATGGACGTGCTGTTGCGTTTCAATCGTCAGGAAGGCCAAACTATTATCATGGTTACCCACGAAACAAACCTGGCTGACGAAATGGACAGAATAGTAACCCTCCAGGACGGCAGGCTAAAGTAATCAGAAGTCAGAAGTCAGGAGTCAGGAGTCAGTAAAAAAATTCACCATGAAGCACATGAAGAGCATGAAATTTTTTGTTTGTTGTTTCTCCTAAAAAAAATCCGTGGTTATCTGTGTTTATCCGTGGTTCGCTGTTTTGCTTTTTTTCAATTAGTGTTTATTCGTGTTCATTCGTGGTTCTTTTTTTGTGCGGATGGTTACGATTTTTTGAACTGGACAGGAAATTGTATGGAAACTATTAAGACTCGTTTTGCTCCTTCGCCGACGGGTTCGCTGCATGTCGGCGGAGCCAGGACGGCGCTGTTTAACTACTGCCTGGCTCGTAAACTGGGCGGGAAGTTTTTGTTACGCATCGAGGACACCGACCGGGCGAGGCATACCGAGGAGGCGGTCGATATGCTGGTGCGCGACCTTCGTTGGCTTGGGCTGGATTGGGACGAGGGGTTTGCCAAAGATGATGGCGACGCTGAAGCTGGGCCGTTCCGCCAGTCGCAACGGCTTGGCGTTTACGCGAAATATATCCGCCAGCTGCTCGAAGCTGGTCAGGCTTATTACGCCTTTGATTCCGCAGCGGAGCTTGAAGCCATGCGCGACGCCGCTCGAGCGCAGAAGCAGGATTTTCGATACCCCAGGCCTGGGAAATTTCCAAGCGAAACTGACGCTGACGCTGCCCGGGCAGAGGGAAAGTCCGTTGTCGTGCGGTTCGCCAGCCCAGCTCGGGACGTCGTCGTCCGCGACGAAGTCTTCGGCGACGTGCTGGTCTCAGCTGACCAGATGGACGACTTCATAATAGTCAAAGCTGACGGTTGGCCCACCTATCACCTGGCCAATGTCATCGACGACGCGCTGATGGGCGTGAACCTTATCTGCCGCGGTCAGGAATTTCTCAAGCAGACCAGCAGGCACATTCAGCTGCGGGAGGCCTTGGGTTTCGCCGAGCCGAGGTACGTTCATCTGCCGTTGATAATGGACATGAAGGGCAAGAAACTTTCCAAGCGCGATGGCGATGTCGAGGTGGATGGCTTTCGCCGGGCTGGGTATCTGCCGGAAGCTCTGATGAACTTTATCGCGCTGCTGGGCTGGAACCCCAAGAGCGGGCGCGAGAAATTTTCGCTCGATGAATTGGTCGAGCTTTTCGACATCAGCGGTATTGGCAAGAGCAACCCAAAGTTCGACCGCAACAAGCTCCTGGCCTTTAATACCGACGCTGCGACCGAGGCTGATCCCGAGCATCTGCTGAAGTGTTTCGCCCAATATCTTGCGACGACCACTTCGAATATTCCAGCCGATGACAAGCCCTTGCTGCGACATCTGCTCCAGTCCAACGCGGGGTTTCGCACCTTCGCTGATGTGCTGAACAAAGCTGACGTGCTCTTCGCCCCTGACGATAGTTACGAGTTCGACGCCAAAGCTGTCAAAAAAGTTTTGGCCAAGAACGAGGGCCAAGGCTATGCGGTCTTGACAGAGATTCGCCCGCAGTTGGCGGAGGTTGCGTGGGAGGCTGAGCATTTGGAAAATTGGCTTAAGGATTATTGCGACGCCCACGAGCTTGGCATGGGCAAGGTCGCCCAGCCAATCCGCGTAGCGGTTACCGGCACGACCATAAGCCCGCCGATTTTCGACGCCCTGGTCATGCTAGGACAAGACAAGACCCTCGCCAGAATAGACCGCTGTCTGGCGGAGAAACAGTAGACAAGATTCAGAATAAAAATCACCATGAAGGACATGGAGATTTTTCAGAAACAAAAAAACAACTTCATGCTCTTCATGTGCTTCATGGTGAGCTTGATTTGAATTCATGAAATTTGGAACGAAGGAAATCGAAAATGAGTTTACTTGTAACGGGCAGTATCGGGATTGACACGGTTGAGGCTCCCTCCGGCAAGGTGGCTGACGCGCTGGGCGGTTCGAGCGTGTATTTTGCATACGCAGCCAGCTTCTTCGGCCAGGTCAGGCTTGTCGGCGTGGTGGGTGAGGATTGCCCCGCGGACTTCCTCAAGCCTGTGGAAGACAATGCAAATATCGATATGGGCGGGCTGGAGGTTCGCGCCGGTTCGAAGACGTTCCGCTGGCATGGCAAGTATCAGGACGACGTTAATCAGCGCGACACGATCTCGGTCGACCTGAATGTCCTGGCTGAGCGCGGGCCTGTGATACCGCAAAACTTTCGCGACAGCAAGTACGTGTTCCTGGCCAATACTCACCCCGGGCTGCAAATGGAACTGCTGGGCCAGTGCGAAAGGCCCGGCCTGGTCGTAGCTGACACGATGGATCTGTGGATAAACACCGAAAAACCGTTGTTGGCGGAACTGCTGGGCAGACTGGACGGCATTGTTCTCAACGACTCTGAAGCCCTGCTGCTGACGGGCAGGCATAATATCGTCGAAGCTGGACTTGAGATAGCCCGGCTGGTCAAAAAGTTTTGCGTCGTTAAAAAGGGCGAGCATGGCTGTCTGCTGTTCATCGACGGACAGACCTATCCGCTGCCTGGTTGGCCTAGTTCCAACGTGGTCGACCCCACCGGAGCGGGCGACTGTTTCGCCGGCGGCATGATGGGCTACATCGCTGAGCAAGACGACTTCTCCAGCCAGACGCTCCGCAAAGCCATCGCCTACGGCACGGTGGTCGCCAGCCTGGAGCTGGAAGATTTTTCGCTGAACAAACTCGCAGTCATCACCCGGGCGGACATCGACGCCAGGCTGAAAGAATATCGACAACTGATTGAATT
>JAOZNE010000144.1:0-5239 GCA_029933955.1 Phycisphaerae bacterium | reverse complement strand
TGGTTTTTCGTTTTCCCAGGCTTGGTTTTGTTGCGAGGTCGTCGCCGCTCCGAGGTCTGCGGGGGTCTGCTCGCCGGGCCTGCCGCTGTAGTTGTGTCGCTCGGTCGAGTAGCCCATTTGTTGCCTGGCGCTGGAGCCTTGGCGTTGTTGCAGCACTAGTACCTGCGCGACGACGGCGCCGTTTTTCTGCGAGATTTCCATCGTCGCAACCTGCCGGGCCGGTGAGCCACCGATTAGCCTTTCGTGCGAGGGAGCGGTAGCTTTAGGCTTACATTTTATCACGCCGGTGTCTGGGTTGGCCGAGGCGATGGTGTAATACTGAGCCAACACCTGCCGGGCTGTGGCGAAGGCTTGCTGATACGAGGCGTCGCCCATGTTCCGCGAGCTGCCCCGCCCCGGCGCCAAGGCGCCCTGGTCAAGGTTTAATTTCGCACAGCCCATCATCGCGAACATCGCTGCGCCCAAAACTATCGTCAATGCAAAACGTTTCATAACTTCTCTCCCTGTAGCTTTTGGCCGGCAATGGCCGACCCTACTTCTGACTCCTGACTCCTGACTTCTGTCCTATTCCTCAGGCTGCCAGTGCGAATAATTCGGCGACTCGTGTGTAATTGCGATGTTGTGCGGATGATTCTCCGCCAGCGTCGCTGCTGATACGCGGATGAACTTTGCCTTGGCTCGTAGCTCGTCCACCGTAGCGCAGCCACAGTATCCCATCCCCGCTCGCAGGCCGCCGACGAGCTGATATATGTACTCGCCCAGCTTGCCCCGATACGGTACTCTGCCTTCCACGCCCTCGGGGACGAGCTTCTCGCGGGCGGCGCCGGACTGCCCATAACGGTCTGCCGAACCTTTGACCATCGCGCCCAGCGACCCCATGCCGCGATAAACCTTGAACTGCCGACCCTTGTATATAACGGTCTGGCCCGGCGACTCGTCCAGCCCCGCCAACAGGCTGCCCAACATCACCGCCGAGGCTCCGGCGGCGATTGCCTTTGTAATGTCGCCCGACAGCCTGACCCCGCCATCCGCTATAACGGGCACGCCCTTTTTGCTGGCGACCTTGTCGACCATTCGCACCGCTGAAACCTGCGGCATGCCCACGCCGGAAATTACGCGGGTGGTGCAGATAGCGCCCGGGCCGATGCCTACCTTCACCGCGTCGACCCCAGCTGCGATAAGGTCAGCAGCCGCTTCGCCGGTGGCGATGTTTCCAGCTATTACGTCGATATCATATTCAGCCTTTATCGTCTTGACGGTCTTAATCACGTTATCACTATGGCCATGCGCGGTGTCCACGACGACCATGTCCACATCGGCGTCTATCAAGGCTGCGACCCGCTCCATGTCCATCACGCCAACCGCAGCTCCCACCCGCAGCCTGCCTCGTTCGTCCTTGCAGCTGTGCGGGTAGCGCTTCATCTTCTCGATGTCCGCCATGGTGATAAGCCCAGCGAGCCTGCCGTCCTGCACCAACAACAGCTTCTCGACCTTGGCCTGGCAGAGAATTTCCTGAGCTTCGTCCAGCGAAGTTTCCGGGCAGGCTGTTACGAGATTCTCCTTGGTCATAATCTCACGGATAGGCTGGTCAGCGGAGAGAAACTTCATGTCCCGCTGGGTCAGGATGCCAACGAGCTTGCCGTTGGCTTCGATGATTGGGAACCCCGCCACGCCATGGGTCTCCATCATCGCCCGGGCCTTGCTGGTGGACTCGTCGGGCGAGAGAGTTATGGGGTCTGGGATAATGCCATTCTCGCTGCGCTTAACCTTGGCGACCTCGCGAGCCTGGTCCTCGACGCTGAGATTCTTGTGTATCACGCCAATGCCGCCCTCCTGGGCAAGCGCGATAGCCAATGCTGACTCGGTTACGGTATCCATCGCCGCGGAGAGCACTGGGATATTAAGCCGGATGTTCCGGGTAACCTGCGCAGAGGTGTCCACATCCTTGGGCACAATGTTCGACCGGGCCGGGACGAGGAGCACGTCGTCAAAGGTTATTCCGTCGCAAATAATTTTATCCTGCATGTTATCTCCCGAATCATGTTTGCTTATGTTAAGTTTTATTCTGACTGGGCTGTTGAATCAAGCGCAAGGTTGGGAGAAAATGGACAAAATGCAAAATATTCGCAAAAAATTGGACGAGTTGCAGGCTGCCGATCTGATCCGCAAGCCTATCACCCTCGAATCCGCTGCTGGTGCGTCGGTTGCCTCGGGCGGGCGGGAGCTGTTGTGTTTTTCCAGCAACGACTACCTGGGTCTGGCCAACGACCCAGCCGTGCGGGCCGAATCCCGCGACGCCTTGTCGAAGTGGGGCCTCGGCTCGGGGGCCAGCCGACTTATCTGCGGCACGATGGAACCTCACGTTCAGCTCGAGCGGGCGTTGGCGAAATTCGAATGCTGCGAAGCTGTCGCTGTAACAACCACGGGTTGGTTGGCCAATCACGCCGCCATCGGCGCCCTGGCTGGGCCTGGCGACCTGGTACTCTGCGACAAACTCAACCACGCCAGCATCATCGACGCCATCGCAGCCTGCGGCGCCAGGCTACGGACGTATCGCCATTGCGACGCCGAACATCTGCGGGAGATACTGGGGAAACATCGAAGCCAATACCGCCAGTGCCTTATCACAACCGATTCGCTTTTCAGCATGGATGGCGACTTGGCTCCGCTGGTGGAAATCGCGAAACTCAAGCGAAAGTACGACGCCATGCTGATGATAGACGAAGCTCACGCGACCGGCGCGTGGGGCAAGACGGGCCGGGGGATAGCCGAGCTGTTGGGCGTCGAAACGGATGTTGACGTTACGGTCGGCACGCTCTCCAAAGCCATCGGCGCCCTGGGCGGGTTCGTCGCAGGCTCCGCCGAGCTGATAGAACTTATCCGCAACACGGCCAGGCCTTATATATACACCACCGCCCTGCCGCCCGCTATTTGTGCCGCAGCCTGCAAGTCGCTGGAGATAATCCGCGACGAACCAGCCCGGCGGGAGAAACTCCAAGCCAGCGCCAAATATCTCCGCGAAACCCTCGCCCAGGCTGGCCTAAACACGCTGAACTCCACAAGCCAAATTATCCCCGTCGTCATAGGCTCAGCCGCCCAGGCCCAGGCGGTCAGCCAAGAGCTGCTCGCCTGCGGCTTTCTAATCCCCGCCATCCGCCCGCCAACCGTCCGCCCCGGCAGCAGCAGACTACGAATAAGCATCTCCGCCAAACACACCCAAGCCAACCTGACCAGCCTGGCCAAGACACTGGTTGGCCTGTTGACTGGTTGATTGATGGATTGGTAAAAAATTACAGAGGTCTGGGTGGCGTGGCTACACCGCAGCTGTTTGCGAGGTAGCCATGGGGATAGTGGTTCGTCAAACCTGGTTGCCTATTTGCCTGCTTGCCTATTCCCCAATAACTTCTCGCTGATGTTTTTTGCGATACTCCGCCAAGCCTGGCGGGGGTGGGAACGCTTTTGCGGGGTCCAGGCCCTGGGCTTTGCAGAGGTTTTTGAACTGCCTTTCCAGCATGATATAAGCGGGCATTTGCACCCCAGGCTGGTCAGCCATGGACAGGTAAATGTCGCTGCGTTGTTCGAGGGTCAGGCTCAGGCCAAAGACGGCCGGGTGCCCCAGCAAGCGCCAAAGAACGTTGCCCGCAAACTGCTGAAACTCACCGGGCAGCTTCATCCTCTCCACCGCCTGGGCTTCATAGACTTTATAAATTCGATTGGCCAAGGCCATCTGCCTGCGATAGGCAGCCTCGTTGTCGTACAGTCCGCGCGAGACGAACGCCCGCTTCAATGACGCGGTCATCAGCTCCAGTGCGACCACGTATCGCAGCGAGCCGTTCTTGACCATGTTGTGCACGACGAAATCCTCGACGAGCGGGAAGTCCCAGTCAGGCCCCTTGCGTTTATACTTTTCGCGGATGAAGTCGAAATATTTCTGCGCTCGCGAAACCCGTCCGTCAGCTACGAGATAGCGGATACATTCGACGAGATAATTAACATGGCCTGCTGAGAGAATGTTTTTATCGAAAGGCTTTTCCTTGCCCTTTGCAAGCTGGCTCGCGCGGATTTTCTCGATGAATGCAAGATGCTGTTGGTTGGTAGGCTCGATGTATCGCAGGTCAGCGGATTCGTAGTAGGCGGGGTAGTTCGGGGCACCGGGGCGATTGAGCATGGTAACCAGGCCCGTAGCGGTGAGAGTCTTCAGCGAGTTAAGCACATTGCGGGCGTTGTTCAGCGACACCAAACCGCGCGGGTCTTCCAGCCGGGCCACGGCCAGGCCTCGCTGTGCCCAGTACAGGCCGTGGGCCATGGTGTGTCGCCAGTCCAGCGGGATATTGTACTTCTCCATCAGCTCGAGCATAAACGCCGGGTCCATGCGGTAGGTGTTCCAGAGAATCTGCGCCCGCACGAAGGCAAGCAGTTTCGCCCGCGCCTGAGCCTGGGCGGGGTCGTTTATCAGCTTCGAGATTTTCTTTTGTCCCGGCCCGTCCAGCCGGGGCGGCGAGAAGCGCACGCAACTGGCTGCGTAGTCTGTGCTGAAATTATTATACGCCCACAGCAGAGACTCATCGACGCCCACGCCAAGCTCCGCCAGTGCTTTGGCGTAGCTTGCCAGGGCTGGGTCGCGCATCAACTGGGCTAACTGATCAGGCTGGATGGTATCTCTGCCTTGCCGTTGGAGCGATTTGTCCAGCGGAGCCTGGGCGATAGTTCGAAACGCCTCGATAGCCTGGTCCGTCTCCTGGGCCAAGGTCAACGACAGGCTGTTGTCCACCGGCGGGGCGCCCAGCAGAGCTTGCATCATCCCCGCCCAGCGTTCCTTATAAGAGAGGTGCTGGTCGTCCAGCATGCCGCCCATCTTCGAGAAAAATATCCACGACAGCTCCTTGTAGAGCACCATGCTGCGGGGGTTGTAGACGATGGCTTGGTCTCGCAGGAGCTTGACGCCGTTGTATACCCATCGCCAGCGCTGCTGGGGTGTTTGGCAGGTGACGGAAATGTTCCAAGCCATGTTCCACGCCTGAAATGCCCACACGCCCGGATAGTAAGGCTGGAGTTTGCATATCAACTCCGCCATCTGCAACGCGTCATAATGACGCCCCGCCTGGTGCAGATCCTGCGAGCGAATCCAGAGCATATTCACGCCCAAAACGCGAAGCCCACCGGGGATGGCCATGAGCAGGCCAAGCTCGGGACTTCGCTCTAACACGCCAGCTGAAGCCTGTGTGATAAGCTCCGCGTC
>JAOZNE010000403.1:0-1336 GCA_029933955.1 Phycisphaerae bacterium | reverse complement strand
GTTTTGACTTAAATATCTTGACATAAAACATGCTCAACCCTTTATGGTCTAATAGATTAGCAAGCCATTAGCCATGAAAGGAATTGAGCATGAAAGTCAAAGGTCTGAAACGGTTGTTTCACTTCTCAGATTATATCATCAAAGAGGTCAATTTTGGTATCGATATTTTGACGGTTTATCTGCGGCATGACAAGCGAAAACATTTTCGCTGCCCAGCATGCAACGCCATCTGTCGAGTAGAAAAACAAGATACTCGCACAGCTCGCGACATGCCGTTTGGCCAGGCGATACACGCATTGATTTTCTACCCAGCCTATCGCATCTTCTGTCGCGGTTGTCGAGCTTCACACTGGCATGGCCCGCCGGAAATAGACTCGCGACGCAAAGCCACTCGCCGCCTTTTGCAACACGCGATGCATCTGGCGAACATTCTCCCGCTGACCGGTGCCGCTGAGCTGCTTGGCATTGACGATCGTCGTTTGGGTCGATGGGATCGCAGTTTGTTAGCTGAGCATTTGCCGCCGCCGAACTTCGATAACATTCGCCTGTTGATGGTCGATGAAAAATCCATTGGCCGGGGCCATCAGTATGTAACGGTCGTGCTCAATGGCGAGACTGGCGAGCTGTTGCATTTGCACGAGGGCAAGAAAATTGCCTCGCTCAAAGCCTTCTTCGACAAACTCACGCCCGCACAAAAAGCTTGTATTCAAGCGGTTTGCATCGACCGGGCCGGTGCTTACCTCGAGTGCGTGGAAGCGGAATTGCCGCATGTCGACCTTGTATTTGACAAGTTTCACCTGGTGATGAACTTCAATGAAATCATCAGCAAGATTCGGCGGGAGGAGTGGAACCGGGCCAGGGCCGACAACAATAACGCTGCTGCGAAACTTATAAAAGGCCAGCGATATAATCTGCTGCGTCGGCCTGAAAATAATACTGATAAACAGCAGAGCCGCCTGGATGAGTTGTTGGCCATGAACGAAACATTAACCAAAGCGTATGTGTTGCTGGAGGATTTTCGGGATGCCCTGAGCCAGCGGTACATTTGCGATTGCGAAAACGCATTGCGAATGTGGTTCGAGACAGCCGCTCGATCTGGAATAGAAAAACTGCGACGCTTTGCCGAAAGGCTCAAGCCTCGACTGCGAGAAATCGTCAACGCCGTGCGATATAAATTGACCAATGGCTTGATCGAGGGGTTCAACAATAAGATCGCGAGAATAATCCATCGAGCCTGTGGCCAGCGGGACATACGATACCTATTCCAAAAACTTCGACAGGCATCACTGCCAAAACAACTACAAGTACCAGTCATTCAAAAATGAGGAAGAACCAT
>JAOZNE010000402.1:0-1341 GCA_029933955.1 Phycisphaerae bacterium | reverse complement strand
ATTTCGCACCGACATATTCAGCATATCATTTTGCGTATCGTTCATGTTGGTTCCAAGAGTCAGAATTGCTACATTGGTCTTGGTTGTGGATTTTTGTCTACTTCCTTCAGGTAGGCCAGTGTGCGGTCGAGTTCGTTTTTCAGGTGTCGCACTCTCAGCAGGCTTTTGACGCGTGTAACCAGTTCGATCCGGTTGACAGGCTTGGTGATAAAGTCGTCCGCTCCGCTCTCGACGCCACGTTCGATATCGTCCATTTCGTTCAGAGCGGTAACCATGATAACCGGGACGTCTCGCGTTTGCGGGTCGCTCTTGAGTTTTCGGCAGGCTTCGAAGCCGCTCATCCGCGGCATCATTATATCCAGCAGGACAAGGTCGGGGACGCTCTGCTGCACCTTCTCCAGCGCGTCAACGCCGTCGCAAGCGGTCGCTACCTCGCAGCCCAGGCCATCCAGATACGCTACTATCAACTCCAGGTTCTGCTCATTATCGTCCACGACGAGAATCCCGCTGGCCGATTCGTCATGCTGCGTGTCAGTCATGCCATATCTCCAAAAAAACTCATCAAACACTTATCACCAAGCCCGGCTGATATTCCCGTAAACGCTTCATCGAGTCAAGAAAATTAGCGATGCGTGTCAGCATTTGATTCTCAAAAACCTACAGGCTATTTGTTATTCGTAACCGTTCACACAAAAACAAGAACCACGGATAAACACAGATAGACACAGATATTTAAAACGGCGAAAAACACGAAAGAAAAAACAAAAAACTTCATGGTAAACTTTGTTTTTTACGATAATTCGTGTTCATTCGTGGTTCTTTTCTGTGAACGGTTACTGTTATTCGTCATTACGGACGTTTACCTTTGTTGAAACTCTGCCAGCATGTTGGCTGCGTCTGGAAACTCCGCTAACACCTTTGCCCGGGTAACAGCTAGCTCCTGACTTTGGTCGGACGTGTGTTTTTCGACCAGGCCTGTTTTGTCCAGGAAATATAGCTGTTTTTGTTTCGCGATCGTAACCCGCACAACCGATCCGCCGGGCGAGAGAGGTTTTATGTCGTCGCAGTAGGCCAACTCGACCACGACGAACCGCGTCCACTCGCCCTCGGGAGGCTGGGAGTCGAGAATCATTCGGAACTTGGCTGTGGTTTTGTGGCGGGCGACAAGCCCGAGCACAATGTCCATCGTCCCCTCGGGAATATAGCCCGCAGGCTCGTCAGCTTGGGAAACATACTTCCTGCCATGGATGTGCTGTTGCACGTTGAGAAGGCCTTGCTCCAGGTGTATCCGGGCGGAGTACATCGCTCTTCGCAGCAATACCGTTCCGCTTCGGCTGAGGA
>JAOZNE010000143.1:1697-5272 GCA_029933955.1 Phycisphaerae bacterium | reverse complement strand
GTGAATACCGACGAAAATCGATGGTACTCATAAATGGCTTCGAAGGCTGTAGCCAGGGCCATGTTGCCGCTTGCCCGGACGAGTGCCTGGTGGAACTGCATGTCAAGTTTCAGGAACTCCGGCAGGTCGTCGACAGCCTGGGCCATGCTATCGACAAGCTCGGCCAGCTCGCGAAGTTGCTTGCGGGTGATGCAAGCACAAGCCCGCTCGATGGCTGGCAGTTCGATAGCTTTGCGGGCATCTATAACGTCTCCCAGGTCAACAGCTCTAAAGTCCGGCGGTAGAATTTCGTACGGCAGTTTCGCATGGGAGACGCTCTGGACATAGACTCCGGAATTCGGTTTGATGGACAGCACGCCAAGCTCGGCGAGGTTCGCCAGGGCCTTGCGCAGGGTGCCTCTGCTGACACCGACGCGATGGCAGAGGTCACGCTCGGACGGCAGCCGATGACCTGGCCCGTAGGCTCCGGAGGCAATCAGGGCGATAATTTCACGCGTAACCGTATTGTCCAAACGCTCTCTGTTCATGACTGGCCTAGCCATATTGGTACAATAAATGTACCAATATGATTGCACGCAGTCAAGGGGAAAATTTAAAAAAAGGAGACAAGAGTCAGGATTCTGGAGACAGCAAAAAGGAAAAGAAGAAGAAAAAAAGAAAAGCCGCTGCCTTTCGGTTACGGCTTGTTAGCGTAGATATGTTTTCGCGTTCTTTCGCGTGTTTCGTAGTTTTCTCCTGTCTTCTGCTTTCACGCACAGGCTTCGCGGAGTGTTTCCGATTCGCCTGGCTGATATTGATGGTTCTCAGCTTGGTGGTCTTGGGTTTGCGGGGGCGTGATGCCGTAGCGTTTGAGCTTGGCGTGGAGCGTTGCTCGTGTGATGCCCAACAGCCCGGCTGCCCGCGTTCGCTGCCAACGGGTTTCGCGAAGTGCCCTCATAATGAACTCGCGCTCGGCAGTCTCCAACGAAAAATCTCCCGACGTTTTTTTTGCCACCGGAGCATTTTGCCCCGCAGGCTCGGCGGCGTTGCAGGCCTGGGGTTGGGGCTTGTCCAGCATGATGCTCTGGGGCGTTATCCACTTGCCCTGCTCCAGCAGCAGTGCCCGGTCGACGACGTTTTTCAGCTCTCGCACATTGCCAGGCCAATCATGGCCCATCAGGAACTGCTCCGCTTCGGGCGTCAAACCCTCGATGTCGTGGTTACAGATGTCGGACGTTTTGGCGAAAAACTTCGCCAGCAGCGGGATATCGCTCCGCCGACCGGCCTGGCCCAGAGCGGGCAGCTGAATCGGGAAAATGGCCAACCTGTAATAGAGGTCTTGACGGAAGCGGTTTTCCCGCACCTCGTGGAGCAGTTCGCGGTTGCTTGATGCGACGATGGTGGCGTTGCAGGCGATGTCTTTTGTGCCGCCTACTTTGCGGAACTTTTTTTCCTGGAGTACTCGCAGCAGCTTGGCTTGGAGGTCGAGGGGCATTTCGCTGATTTCGTCCAGGAAGATCGTCCCGCAGGCCGCTGCTTCGAACAGGCCTGTTTTCTCGCGGTCAGCTCCGGTAAAGGCGCCGCGAACGTGGCCAAACAATTCGCTTTCGAGCAGGCTTGCTGTCAGGGCGGCACAGTTTACCGCGACGAAATCGTTGTCTTGGCCCGCTCGCCAGGCATGCACTGCCCGGGCGACTTGCTCTTTACCTGTGCCGGTTTGGCCTACGATAAGAATGGGATTGCATCGGCTGTGTGCGACGGTTTTTATCGTATCCAGTGTGGCGAGCATGTCGCGACTCTTGCCTACGATGTCCACCGACTGCGGGCAGTTCTCGGCGAAGAATTCTTCCCAGCCTTCCGCGGCGCGGGTGTTTTGGTTTTCGTCAACTTGGTTGGCCAGGTGCAGCTTGGCTTGTGAGGTAGCTGTTTCGCGGGTCATGTAATATATCTTCCTTGATAAAGTTTCGTCGGCTTGTGTTTGAGTCGTGGGGGGGTATCCGTCATCGGGCCTGGTTGGGGTCTGGGGGCTAGGCGACTCTCATCACCGTAGCGAGTCTGCCAAGTTTGCGGATGATAGCTTTGTGTCGCAGGCAGACGGACGATTCGCTGATTTTGAAGACCTTGGCTATCTCGCGGAAGGTCATGTATTGCGAGTAGTACATCACCAGCAGCTGGCGGTCTTGTTGGCGGAGTTGCCTGAGCAGGGCTCGGCAGAGGTCGCGACTTTCCATCAGCACATGGGCCCGGGCGGCGTGGTGGTCTTCGATGTCGGGCGTCCAAGCTTCGTCCACGTCGGCGTGGCTTGCTGCCTCGCTGAACGGCAAGACCCGCACCATGTTCGCACTGCTACGCCGGCGAAGTATGCCATCTTTCCGCATGTGGTCGATCGCCCAGAACATGCCCTTCTGCGAAGCGAAGTTTGGAAAAGGCACGCCGCGGGCGGGGTCGAAAGCGTTGGCTGAGAGGGTCAGGCCCAACAGCGAATAGCTGTATAGGTCGTCCATCGGCACCCACGTGTAGCGGCGTTTCAGACGCGAGGCTATCTGGCTGGCCACGGGCATGTGATCCTCCACGGCGATTGCCTCTCTGGAGGCTTTGGTTCTGGCTTTGGCAGGGGCTTTGGTTTTGGCGGCTGTCTTTGTGGCCTTGTTTCGCATCGGTAATCCTTTCCAGCTGACAGGGTCTCTTGTCTCGGTGTTGTACGTCTTACACGTTCAATGATAGAGCTGGTTGAGAAAGTATCAATCAGGTTCATTCCTCAAAATCTTGGGAAACTCGGAAAAATCGGAATGATTTAACCCCGCACGATGGTATTATAGGCAAGATTTCCGGTTTAACGGATTTTTGGGACAAATTGGATAAGAGATGTTATATTTGTCCTTGCAAGAGGTTACATCAAAATCATGCGAAATTGCGTTTTTGGAGTGGTTTTTATCCGCTAAGAGTTTTTGCACCTATGGGCGATGCGGGAAGATTTACGAAAAAAATCTTAATTCTCGGAATAATTATTTGAAAAAGTAGTCAGTAATCAGTGGTCAGCCCTCAGTAAAAACAAAAAAAGATACACAATTGAGCCAATGGCAAAGATGTAGCCTGGCCGCCCTCGGCTGGGAAGTTCGTGTGAAAGACCGGAAATATGGCAGGTTCAACACAGTCGAGGGCGGCTGTGCCACATTCCCGCATGGTTTTGCAATTGGCTCCAATTGCGCGGGTGGGCGTTTGGAATGGCGGGGCTCGCGGAATAGTTTCAGGCTGAGTGCTCAGCTGTGATGGTCGAGTGCATTCCGCCGCGTGGGGTGAATTGGCCTGTCACGCTCAGATGGCGAGGCTTGAGCGTCGCGACGAGGTCGTCGAGAATCCGATTGACGACGTCCTCGTAAAACACGCCGTCGTTTCGGAACGACTGGAGATAGAACTTCAGGCTCTTGAGCTCCACGCACAGTTTATCGGCGACGTACTCGACGTCGACCTGACCGAAGTCAGGCTGACCCGTCTTGGGACAAAGCGACGTAAACTCCGGAGCTGCATGGTGTATTATATAGTCCCGCTGCGGATGCGGATTGGCGAACGTTTCCAATATCGATTTCTTGTCAGTA
>JAOZNE010000143.1:0-1597 GCA_029933955.1 Phycisphaerae bacterium | reverse complement strand
GGGCGAAGTTGTGGGCGAAAAAATACCGGTAACATACGTCCCAGCCCGGAATACGATTTTCCTGTCGTTCGCACTGGGCTATGCTGAGGTTGTCGGCTCGTTCGATATTTTCTGCGGCGTCAACGCGGTGGACTACAGCGGATACCCGGACTGCAGGCCCGCGTTTATTTCGGCGTTCGAAAACTTGGCGAACCTGGCTACGGCGGCGACGGCAGGGGGGGGCAGGCGGTTTGCTATTCACGCGCCGCTTATCGAAATGACCAAGGGCGAGATTATTCGCACGGGCCTGGAGATGGGCGTGGACTATGGCCTAACCCACAGTTGCTACGATCCCGCGAGCGACGGCAAATCGTGTAGCCGATGCGACGCATGCAGAATCAGGCTGGCTGGCTTTGCCCAGGCTGGAGCGAAAGACCCGCTGGCGTATATGTAGCACAGTCGCCCCCGGATGTGAAGATGTGAGTATAATATAAAAAGCCACAGCCGAGGGCGGCTGTGCTACACAGGCAGGAGTAGCAGATGGAATTGAGTATAACATTGGCCCAGCCCGGACGGGCGGCGACGTTGTTCGGCCCGGCGGACAAGCACTTGCGGATGATCCGCGAAGCGTTTGACGTGCAGATATTCGCTCGCGGCTCTCAGGTGAAAATCACAGGCCCAGCCCGGCATGTCAGCCAGGCTGCCGGCGTGCTGGAGACGCTGCAACGACGCCTGGGCCGAGACCAGTCCATCTCGCCGAAGGTCGTAGCTGAAGCTATCGGCGAAACTTCCGACGCCGAGGCAACCAGGAGCGACCACCCCGACGGCGCGCTGGACGTTTACGCAGCTGGGCGGCTGGTCAAGCCAAAAACGCCAGGCCAACGGCGGTACCTCGCAGCGGCGCGGAAGAACGATATGATTTTCTGCACAGGCCCAGCTGGCACGGGCAAGACCTACCTGGCGGTGGCCTTGGCGGTGCACCTGCTGAAACACAAGCAGGCAAAGCGGCTGGTGTTGGTTCGTCCCGCGGTGGAGGCTGGGGAGAAACTGGGCTTTCTGCCCGGCGATATGCAGGCCAAGGTGAACCCGTATCTCAGGCCACTGTTCGACGCGCTGCACGACATGATGGACTACGACCAGATTCGGCGGTTCATGGTCAACGACCTTATAGAGGTTATCCCGCTGGCGTTCATGCGCGGGCGGACGCTCAACGATTCGGTCATTATTCTCGACGAAGCCCAGAACACCACCGTCAGCCAAATGCTGATGTTCCTCACCCGAATGGGCCATGGCTCGAAGGTGATAGTAACCGGCGACGCGAGCCAGACCGACCTGGAAGACGGCACGCCATCGGGCCTGCTCGACGCGGTAAAAAGGCTGGTGGGCATAAAAAACCTGGCGGTGGTTACGCTCGAAAAATCCGACATCGTCCGCCATTGCCTCGTGCAAAATATCGTCGAAGCATACAGCCCCGTAAGCTAGCCGACAGGCCACCCGTAGAGCCTGTCGCACAATAATTATCGAATCCAACCATTGGATTCGATAGCCGCGTAAGAGAGGTGTCTCAAAAATCTCGTTCTCACACAGTTTTTGTCAAAAATTCAATTCTCTCATATTT